>NZ_JBMKHA010000007.1:0-252866 GCF_049238365.1 Enterobacter cloacae complex sp. IR53030 | reverse complement strand
AGAGTAGGGAACTGCCAGGCATCAATCAAGAAGAACCCCGTACCGTAAGGTGCGGGGTTTTTTGCTTTGGGCGTTATTCCTCTCCTTGAAACTTTCCCGTAGGCCGATAAGGCAAAGCCGCCATCCGGCAAAGCAGATTGCGCGATCTCACCGGAAAGAGAAGCAAGAATATAAAAGAAGGGATTTATAAACGCAGAAAAGCAAAAACCCAGCCATAGGCTGGGTTCTTTAAATAGTGGTGCCCGGACTCGGAATCGAACCAAGGACACGGGGATTTTCAATCCCCTGCTCTACCGACTGAGCTATCCGGGCAACGGAGCGCATTAAACCGCAATCGCGCCTTATCGTCAACATTATTTCGGGGAAAGCTGTTCAATTGCTTAACTTTGCGGCAATCTGGCGGTTTACGCGCCGAAAAGACCAAATTTCGCTGATTCGCTTACGTCAACGCCCCGCCCATACGACACTGAGCAAAGCGAAGAATATCTTCCGCCAGACGGTGCGCCGTATCCACATCGGCCTGGCTACGATTCACCAGCATGCGGCTCAGACAACCCTCCAGTATCAGCTCCATCTGCTTAGCGACCATTGCCGGGTCATCCACTTCAAGCGTTGTCAGTAGCTCGTGAGTGAAGTCATGCGCCGCACGCTTTTGCTGATCCGCCAGCTGATGTATTGGATGCCCGGGATCGGGATAAAATGTACAGGCGGCAATAAACAGGCAGCCCGGATAACGATTGTTACTGACACATTCAGTCAGGGCGGTGTAGCGAGCCAACAGCTTTTGCTCAGCCGTCAGTTCTTCATTAAGCATCAACTGTCTGCGCCAGATATCCACCTGCTGGCTAAGGTAGCGCAGCGCATCATAAAGCAGGGCCTCTTTATCCGGCCAGAAACGCGTTAACTCATCCAGAGGGTAATCGATACGGTCGGCTACCATCTCAAGCGTGGTGCTGGCGATCCCTTGAATCTCAAGTAATTGCAGGGCTTGTCCCAGTACGTCTTCACGTTGCACGGTTATCTCCTCCGCTATTCCCAACGGTATGTCCCGTCTAAAGTGTTGTTTACGGTTGGCGATTGCGCAAATGCGCGCTGAATGCCGTTGAATCCATAAACCCGGTTACACGCTGTTCTGGCTGCTCTTCCCCTTGTTCATTGAAGAATAAAATGGTTGGCAGCCCGAGTACGTTAAGGTGCTTAAGCAGAGTCTTATCCTGCTCATTGTTGGCGGTGACGTTTGCCTGGAGCAATACCGTCTCTTTCAGGGCGCTTTGTACCTGAGGATCGCTAAAGGTGTATTTTTCAAACTCTTTGCAGGCAACACACCAGTCAGCATAGAGATCGAGCATCACCGGTTTACCTTTTGCCTGAGCCAGGGCGCTATTGAGCTCATCGACATTGTTAATGCGGGTGAAGTCCAGATGCGCCTGCGTCTGACCCACCGGCGTGCCAAATGCCCAGTCCTGCAGCGGACGCACGCTGACCAGTGCAGCCGCCAGCAGCAGGATTTGCACAAGGCGCATCCATGGCTTTTTCGCCCCCAGGCTGACGATAAATGCCCAGGAGAAGAATGCGACGCCAAGCATCGCCCACAGACGCCTTCCCCACTCGTCTCCGATGATGCGCTCCAGCAGGAACACCGGTAGCGCCAGAATGACAAAACCAAACGCGGTTTTCACCGTCTCCATCCACGGCCCGCTTTTCGGCAGCAGACGATTACCAAAGACCGTCACAAGAATGAGCGGCAGACCCATCCCCAGCGCATAAAGATACAGCGTTCCGCCACCGAGCCACATATTGCCGCTCTGGGCGATGTACAGCAGGATGGCGCTGAGCGGCGCAGTGGTGCAGGGTGAACAGATTAGCCCGGCAATTGCACCCATTGCGAACACGCCGCCTGCAGATCCTCCCTGCTGACGATTACTCATCAGCGTTAAGCGGGTTTGCAGCGAAGAGGGCAGTTGCAGAGTGAACAGGCCAAACATCGACAGCGCCAAAAGAATAAAGACAACTGACAGACCAATAAGCACGTAAGGATGCTGAAGCGCTGCCTGGAATTGCAATCCAGCGGCGGCGACCACGAGGCCGAGCGCCGTGTAGGTTAATGCCATGCCCTGGACATAAATAAAAGCCAGCAGCAGCGCCCGGGCGGTGGAAAGCCGTTGCTTACCGCCTAGCACAATCCCGGAGATCAGCGGGTACATGGGCAGTACACACGGCGTAAAGGCAATGCCAATACCAATCAGTAGCGCCCAAAACGCTGAGAAGGGAAGATCTGAAGTGGCTTCGCCTTCTCCCTTCACCCTGGCCCTCTCCCCCGAGGGGAGAGAGGAGGCAGCCGCTTTAACTTCAGTAAGCGGAACGACCTTCGTTTCAGGAGGATAGCAGAAGCCCGCGTCGGCACAGCCCTGATACGTCACGGTCAGCGTGGCGCCTTTATCCGCCTGATTCACCGTGACGGGGACGTTTAAGCGCTGACGATAGATTTCACTCTTACCGTAGAACTCGTCCTCGTGCCACTCGCCCGCGGGCATCTGCAATGCGCCGACGTTAGCCTTTGCGGACGTGATGCTGACCTGTTTGCGGTAAAGGTAGTAACCCTCTTTCACCTGCCAGGTCAGATTGAGATCGTGCTGGTTCTGCTGAAAATCGAAAACAAACGCCTGGTCGGCAGGAATAAAGTTTGAACGGCCGGGTGCGTCAAACAACCCGGCAAATACTGATGTGCTGCACAGCAGCAGGATCAGCGTAAGGAAGCGTTGAGCCATGTGAGATAGTCGTTATCGCCATGGAGCACTGGCAGCACCAGCAGCTCTGGAGTTTGGTAAGGATGATGAGACTTGAGGCAGTCGAGGAGCGCCTGCTGGTTCGCCCGGTTGGTTTTTAGCAACATCTGGACTTCGTACTCCTGCTCCAGTTTGCCTTCCCAGTAATAAAGGGAGGTTGCGCCGGGGAGGAGCGTTACGCAGGCTGCCCATTTTTCGGCCAGCACTTTGGCGGCGAGATCCTGGGCAGAGGCTTCATCAGGGGCGGTACACAGTACGACAACGGCATCAGGCGTGTTCACAAGTCGACCTCCTCATCACGAAAGTCTTCACTATATCACGCAAGACGATTGGTCATTAATGAATCGGGCCACAGTGCGGCCCGATTTTAACTATTTTTACAACGGCTGAAGGTTTACAGCACAATGCCACCGATGATAAAGCCGAGGATGACGCAAAGCGTAATTGCCACCACGCCCGGGATCAGAAACGCGTGGTTAAACACGTATTTACCGATACGGGTAGAGCCAGTGTCATCCATTTCAACCGCTGCCAGCAGGGTTGGGTAGGTTGGCAGAACGAACAGTGCGGAAACGGCTGCGAAAGAGGCAATCGCCGTCAGCGGCGTTACGCCTAACATGAGTGCCGCAGGCATCAGCGCTTTGGTGGTTGCTGCCTGGGAGTAAAGCAGGGTCGCAGCAAAGAACAGCACGACTGCCAGCAGCCACGGGTAGTTGTGCAGCAGGTCGCCGGCTACGGTCTGGATATCGCTGATATGCGCCTTCACGAAAGTATCGCCGAGCCATGCCACACCCAGTACACACACGCAGGCGCTCATACCGGATTTAAAGGTACTGGCGTTCAGCACTTCGCTGGTGTCGATTTTACAGGTGATACTAATCAGCGTCGCGATAGTCAGCATGAACACCACAATCGCTTCGTTACGCGGCAGAACCGGATTCTGAATCAGCCCCACGGTGTCACTGATGGCGGTTGCGTAGAACATCACTGCGACGATACCAATCAGGAAAAGCAGTACGGAGCGCTTTGCGTGTGGCTTCAGTTCGAAGACCTGGCTACCGCGCAGTCTCACTTCACCTTTTGCCAGACGCTCCTGGTAAACCGGATCGTCTTTCAGTTCGGCACCGAGGAAGTTACACAGCACGGCAGTAATCATGACCGCAATCAGCGTCACCGGAATACAGATCGCCAGCAGCGTCAGGTAGCTCACACCCATCGGCTCAAGGATACCGGCGAAGAAGACCACGGCGGCAGAGATCGGCGACGCGGTGATGGCAATCTGAGACGCAACGACGGCAATAGAGAGGGGACGAGACGGGCGAATCCCCTGTTCTTTTGCCACTTCGGTAATCACCGGCAGCGTGGAGAACGCCGTGTGGCCAGTTCCCGCGAGAATGGTCATAAGCCAGGTGACCAGCGGGGCAAGGAAGGTAATGTATTTAGGATGGCGGCGCAGCATACGCTCCGCCAGACTCACCAGGTAGTCCATACCGCCTGCCACCTGCATAGCGGCGATAGCGGCAATAACTGCCATGATGATTTCGATAACGTCAAAGGGGATTGCGCCGGGTTTAATCTGAAAGATAAGAGTAAGAACGAGCACCCCGAGACCGCCGGCAAAACCGATGCCGATACCCCCGAGTCTTGCTCCCAAATAAATCGCCAACAAGACGATGACGAGTTCTGCTCCAAACATAAGGACCTGCCTTGCTTATTAACAAGTTGATATTGAATTGTTGTATTTTGGTAACGCCTAAAAAGAAAAAAGGCACGTCACAAGTGACGTGCCTTTAAAAGCCTAGCCTGAACGGTTACTGTTCGCTTTCATCGGTATATCGTTTCGCTTTATATGCCGGGTGCATCAGGTTCTGGGCGGAGAAGATATCGTCCAGCTCAGCCTCGGTCAACAGTCCGCGCTCCAGCACCACTTCACGCACGCTCTTACCGGTTTCGGCACAAATCTTACCGACGATGTCACCGTTATGGTGACCGATGAACGGGTTGAGGTAGGTGACGATCCCGATAGAGTTGTAAACGTAGCCTTCACACACTTCTTTATTTGCGGTAATGCCGTTAATGCATTTTTCCAGCAGGTTGTAGCAGGCGTTAGTCAGGATGTGGATAGATTCGAACATCGCCTGGCCAATCACAGGCTCCATTACGTTCAGCTGCAGCTGACCGGCCTCGGAGGCCATCGTCACGGTAGTGTCGTTACCGATGACTTTGAAGCAAACCTGGTTCACCACTTCTGGCACGACCGGGTTCACCTTAGCTGGCATGATGGACGAACCCGCCTGCAGTTCTGGCAGGTTGATTTCGTTCAGGCCAGCGCGCGGGCCGGAAGAGAGCAGGCGCAGGTCATTACAGATTTTGGACAGTTTCACCGCCAGACGTTTCAGTGCGCTGTGTACCATCACGTACGCGCCGCAGTCGGAGGTGGCTTCAATCAGGTCTTCCGCAGGCACGACCGGCAGGTTGGACACTTCAGCCAGCTTCTGAACCGCCAGCTGCTGATAGCCATCCGGGGTGTTCAGACGCGTACCGATGGCGGTTGCGCCCAGGTTCACTTCCAGCAGCAGCTCAGAGGTGCGCAGCAGGTTTTTGGTCTCTTCATTCAGCAGCACGTTAAATGCGTGGAATTCCTGGCCCAGCGTCATTGGCACTGCGTCCTGTAACTGGGTACGACCCATTTTCAGGATATCCTGGAACTCAACCGCTTTACGCTGGAAGCCATCGCCCAGTTGGTTGATGGCGTCCACCAGTTTCACCACGGAGGCATACACCGCGATACGGAAGCCGGTTGGGTAGGCGTCGTTGGTGGACTGGCATTTGTTAACGTGGTCGTTCGGGTTCAGGTACTGGTATTCACCTTTCTGATGACCCATCAGCTCCAGGCCGATGTTTGCCAGTACTTCGTTGGTATTCATGTTGACGGAGGTACCCGCGCCGCCCTGATAGACGTCAACCGGGAACTGATCCATGCATTTGCCGTTGTTCAGCACTTCATCGCAGGCAGCGATAATCGCATTTGCTGCGCTTTTAGGAATGGTTTGCAGCTCTTTGTTAGCCAGCGCTGCGGCTTTCTTCACCATCACCATGCCACGGACAAACTCAGGGATATCGCTGATTTTGCTGTTGCTGATGTAGAAGTTTTCAATCGCTCTCAGAGTGTGAACACCATAGTAGGCATCCGCTGGAACTTCCCTGGTACCCAACAAGTCTTCTTCGATACGAATGTTGTTTAACATGTGAACCTTCTTTTCAAGCTGCCGATGGATTGTACTAAACACACAGTATATATGTGGTTTTGAATATTTTCTGACCGACGATTATTCCCTCAATCAGCCAGATGCTCGAGATCATATGCTGATGATAGCGAATTGCCGTAAGCTGGATCACTTATTATCGAGCCGATTCCATGATAATTATTAATCTGTGAAATGTGTCACCGCTTTAATATTTCCAGAAAAAATATCCGTGCAAACCGATTGAATTTTCGCTAACTGCCACCATTTCATACAAACGCGCGTCGCGAACACATTCAGACAGGGGCCTGACGGCACCTGCCCTACAGGAGATGCCAGTGCGCTGGATACCATTTATTGCTTTCTTTCTCTATGTTTACATTGAGATTTCCATTTTTATCCAGGTTGCCCATGTACTGGGCGTCCTGCTGACGCTGGTTCTGGTGATTTTCACCTCCGTCATCGGCATGTCGCTGGTGCGTAACCAGGGTTTCAAAAATTTCCTGATAATGCAGCAGAAGATGGCTGCAGGCGAAAGCCCAGCAGAAGAGATGATCAAAAGCGTGTCGCTGATTATCGCGGGTCTGCTGCTTATTCTGCCTGGCTTCTTTACCGACTTCCTCGGCCTTTTGCTGCTTCTGCCGCCAGTGCAAAAACACCTGACCATGAAGCTGCTGCCGCATCTGCGTTTTAGCCGTATGCCGGGCGGTGGCTTCAGTACGGGCCCGGGCGATACGTTTGAAGGGGAGTATCAGCGTAAGGATGAACAGCACGACCGTTTAGACCACAAAGACGATCGGTGATTTTTATGCCCGGTGGCGCATCGCTCACCGGGCCTGCGGGGTTTGCCGCTTCGGTAAAAACAGCCACAGCCCTGCCAGCATGACGATGGCATACACACTCTTCCATCCCACCATTGCCAGCAACAGCAGGCAAAGCACACCCCCGACGACCGCCAGTGCTTTATAGCGGCCTTTCAGCAGACGACAGCCCGCCAGCATGCACAGCAGATAGATCATAATGAAAATGCCGTTGGCGTAGACGATCAGGGCATCCAGATTGATTTTCAGTACGTAAATACCCAGCGTACTCAACACGCAGCAGCCCAGCACGGTATTCAGTGCATTCACCGGAAGTTGACGTTTGGACAACTGCGCAAGACGGCTTTCAGGATTATAAAGCGCCTGCGACCACACCAGACGGGCAAAGCTCTGGATATAAATATTCAGGCTGGCAAAACAGGCGAGATAGCCAATCATACATGCGACCCACAGCGCTTTTACGCCAAACAGGTGTACCACTATGCCAGGCAGTGACGCGGCAGCCGCTTTATCCGCACCGAATGCGTTGAAGTGCAATACCAGCACGGTGCAGGCCCAGTAAACTGTTCCTGCCAGCAGCAGGCCAATCATCAGCGCGCGCGGAAAATCGCGCTCAGGCTGCTTAAATTCAGAGGCCAGATGGGCGAACGCTTCGAGACCCACAAAACACCAGAACATAACGGCAAGGGCGGCGAAAAGCTGTGAATGGTCAATGTTTGTCGCTGCCGGGAAGGGAATGTCCTTAATTGTGATATCGCCCGCCCACCAGACAGCCGCGACGAGCGCAACAATCAGTACCGCAACCAGCGTCTGCAGGTTTGCACTTGAGCTGGCACCGCGTGAGCCCACCCACCAGACAATGGCCAGCGTACCCAGTTCAGCCAGCAGGAGCTGCTCGTTATGCCAGCCAAACAGCGCCTGTCCAAAGCCGGTTGCAATATGCAATGCCGCAGGAAGACCCACCGGGATCACCGAGAGAAACAGCCAGCCGGTAACACGCTTCAGTTGCGGGCCAAACGCCAGCCCGACAAAGTGCGCCACACCGCCTGCGTCAGGGAAGTGCCGCCCGAGGATGGCAAACACAATGGCTATCGGAAACACCAGCACAATCAGCACCGGCCACGCCCACAGGCTGTTATTGCCTGCTACCAGCGCCGCCAGTGCGGGTACGGCAAATACGCCCGTACCTAACAAGGAGGTTGAGAGCAGGCCAACGCCCTGCGCCAGTCCCAACTCCTGTTTAAGTCCACTCATTGACATCGTCCTGCCAATACCAAAAGAGAGGGGATGGTAACACTTTCGCAAAATTTTTTTTCAACTCCCCCTTGAAGGGGGAAAAAGCTATCCCCATCTCTCAGGGCACTAGTCGGAAAACCGCATGCGGGCCGGCGTCATCCATAACTGATAATGACTTTCTCAAAGGAGAGCTATCAATGAGTATTCGTCCGTTACATGATCGTGTGATCGTCAAACGTAAAGAAGTTGAAACCAAGTCTGCTGGCGGCATCGTTCTGACCGGTTCTGCTGCAGCCAAATCAACGCGTGGCGAAATCATCGCTGTCGGTAAGGGCCGCATCCTGGAAAACGGAACTGTGCAGCCGCTGGACGTTAAAGTTGGTGACATCGTAATTTTCAACGATGGCTACGGCGTGAAATCCGAGAAGATCGACAATGAAGAAGTGTTGATCATGTCCGAGAGCGACATTCTGGCAATTGTTGAAGCGTAATTTACGCACGAGAATTTGAGGAAATAAGAACATGGCAGCTAAAGACGTAAAATTCGGTAACGACGCTCGTGTAAAAATGCTCCGCGGCGTAAACGTACTGGCCGATGCAGTTAAAGTGACCCTGGGCCCGAAAGGCCGTAACGTAGTGCTGGATAAATCCTTCGGCGCGCCAACCATCACCAAAGATGGTGTTTCTGTAGCACGTGAAATCGAACTGGAAGACAAGTTCGAAAACATGGGTGCGCAGATGGTGAAAGAAGTTGCCTCTAAAGCGAACGATGCTGCAGGTGACGGTACCACCACCGCGACCGTACTGGCGCAGGCTATCATCACTGAAGGTCTGAAAGCCGTTGCTGCGGGCATGAACCCAATGGATCTGAAACGTGGTATCGACAAAGCTGTCGCTTCCGCTGTTGAAGAGCTGAAAGCGCTGTCCGTACCGTGCTCTGACTCCAAAGCCATTGCTCAGGTAGGTACCATCTCCGCTAACTCCGACGAAACCGTAGGTAAACTGATCGCTGAAGCGATGGACAAAGTCGGTAAAGAAGGCGTTATCACCGTTGAAGACGGTACCGGTCTGGAAGACGAACTGGACGTGGTTGAAGGTATGCAGTTCGACCGCGGCTACCTGTCCCCATACTTCATCAACAAGCCAGAGACTGGCGCTGTTGAGCTGGAAAGCCCGTTCATCCTGCTGGCTGACAAGAAAATCTCCAACATCCGCGAAATGCTGCCAGTGCTGGAAGCCGTTGCGAAAGCAGGCAAACCGCTGGTTATCATCGCTGAAGACGTTGAAGGCGAAGCGCTGGCGACCCTGGTGGTTAACACCATGCGTGGCATCGTGAAAGTGGCTGCGGTTAAAGCACCTGGCTTCGGCGATCGTCGTAAAGCGATGCTGCAGGATATCGCTACCCTGACTGGCGGTACCGTTATCTCTGAAGAGATCGGTATGGAGCTGGAAAAAGCGACCCTGGAAGACCTGGGCCAGGCAAAACGCGTTGTGATCAACAAAGACACCACCACCATCATCGACGGTGTGGGTGAAGAAGCCGCTATTCAGGGCCGTGTTGGTCAGATCCGTAAGCAGATCGAAGAAGCAACCTCTGATTACGACCGTGAAAAACTGCAGGAGCGCGTAGCGAAACTGGCAGGCGGTGTCGCCGTTATCAAAGTCGGTGCTGCGACCGAAGTTGAAATGAAAGAGAAAAAAGCGCGCGTTGACGATGCCCTGCACGCGACCCGTGCTGCGGTAGAAGAAGGCGTGGTTGCTGGTGGTGGCGTTGCGCTGGTGCGTGTTGCCGCTAAACTGGCTGGCCTGACTGCACAGAACGAAGACCAGAACGTGGGTATCAAAGTTGCGCTGCGCGCAATGGAAGCGCCTCTGCGTCAGATCGTTTCTAACGCCGGTGAAGAGCCATCTGTGGTTGCGAACAACGTGAAAGCGGGCGAAGGTAACTACGGTTACAACGCGGCAACTGAAGAATACGGCAACATGATCGACTTCGGTATTCTGGACCCAACTAAAGTTACCCGTTCTGCTCTGCAGTATGCGGCATCTGTAGCTGGCCTGATGATCACTACCGAGTGCATGGTTACTGATATGCCTAAAGGCGACGCGCCTGACTTAGGTGCTGCTGGTATGGGCGGCATGGGTGGTATGGGCGGCATGATGTAATCATGTTGTTCTGAACCTCTCAGAACGAACCCCGGGCAGCGATGCCCGGGGTTTTTTATTGCCTGTCCAGCTGCTACTCAAAGGTGCCTTTCACGCACACAACACCTTCGCGCATCATCTGGCGGCCTTTCGCCCAGACCTCGTGGATTTTTAGATCGTCCGTCAACACCAGGATATCGGCATCGCATCCGGGCGCGATCCGTCCTTTATGCTCCAGCCCGAGAAATTCCGCCACATTACGCGTAAATGGCAGAAGCGCCTCCTCCAGCGGCAGGTGATAGCGGCTGACCAACTGCTGAAGGGTTTCCGGAAGGGATTCGAACCCTGCCACGCCAATGCCTACCAGGTTGCCATTTGCGTCAAAATTCGGCTGGCTACCGTTACCGTCCGAGCTGAGCGTGAGACGGTTAAACGGCACCTGCGCTTCGCGGGCTGTCGCAATGGCGGTGGCGGCATCAATGGGTTCGCTGATGCTGGTGGTGATATCGATATAACCCCCTTCGCGAGCATAGTTTAGCGCGGCGAGGAAAAGCGCCTCGCCGCGGTTAACATGGGTGGGCAGCAGCTTCGTGCGGGGAACGTCAGCGTTATTCAGAATGTTAAGGAGCGGCTCCAGCAGCTTCGGGCTGTTGCCGAGGTGAAAAACGGAGATACCCGCTTTGGCACCCAATAGCCCGCCGACGCGTGACTGGGCGGCCATGCTGGCGAGCCGATCGTCCGCTGGTGCGGAAGAGCGATGATCGGAAATCGCGCATTTCACACCAATGATTTTGTCGATCAGCGCCACATCTTTTTCAATACTGCCGGTAATCGTCGGAGAAGGCAGTCCGTACGCGCCCGTCAGCATCCACGCGCTGATCCCTTCATGCTCAAGCGCTCGTGTTTTTGCCAGCAGTGATTCAGGGTGTCGGGTGACGCCGTCGGTGCCCAGCAGGCCAACCACGGAGGTGATACCTGCTGCTACCAGCGCAGACAGCCGCACCTCCGGCGTGCGGGTGTGGGGCCCCGCTTCACCGCCGCCACCGATGAGATGCACGTGCTGATCGATAAATCCCGGGCAAATCACCGCTCCAGCGAGATCGGTTTCAGGACACGCCATCCGCGTTGTTGCATGCCCCGCTTTTTCGATCGCAACAATTTTTCCCCCAGCGATCAGCAGATCGCAATGTCCCCGATCCTCCGGGGCGTAGAGATGTGCGTTGCGGAAAAGATGGGGTTCCAGCACTGAAAAATCCATTTTTATCTCCTCAGAAGAGTAGCTGCATCACCCACATTGAGAGCAGGGCGTTAATGACGCAAACCGTAATAATGTGCGGGTAATATTTCGGATTCACGCCTGCGGTACCCAGGCAGCGGCCGGTATTTTGCACCGGATTGCCCATCAAATAGATGGCGGGCAGCAGGATGGTGGCATCGTGACCGTTGAGTGAGCCGGCGGCGACCAGACTGGCGCAGACCCCCACGCCGCCGCCCATACTCATCACCGAGGCCAGAAGGACCGTTGCCGCCGCGCCCGGAAGCCCCCAGAGCGCCATGACGGGCTCGCAAACATTGCCCACGATATCCAGCAGGCCCGTCACCTTCAGCGCCTGAATAATGACAAATGCCATGACCACGTTTGGCAGCAGGCTGGTGGTCGCGATGGTAAAGCCGCGACGGGCACCATCAATAAACATGTCCATGATATTTTTACGCGGCTGGGCGATCATTTTTTTCCTCCTGAATACGATGATCTTCCATACGGGCGATCCACAGTCGCAGGAAGTTAGCGCCAACAAATTTGAATACCAGAATGACGGCCAGCGGCGCGATCACCGGGACGGTAATAAACGTGAAAAGCGCGGCGCCGGAAGAAAAATAGTTGGTAATAATGGCGCTTCCGCTGGTCAGGAAGGTAGCGAAAATGGCGCGTTCATGGTCGGTAATTGCTCCGTCGTCGGTCAGCTCTTTGGTCATACCTGCCGCCGCATCGGTGTTTTGCAGGTTGGCGATAAGGGCCAGAGAGCAGATCCCCGGCACGCCAAGCAGTGGACGCAAAATAGGCGTCATCAGCTGTTGTGCGGCACGCAGTCCGCCCAGACCTTCGGTGACGGCAATGATCCCGAGCGATAAAATGACCGAGGGCGCCAGTTCAAGGGCAAATAAAAACCCGTCTTTCGCCCCCGTTCCGCCCGTGCCGCGAAACGTCAGGGCGCCGTTGACCGGTCCAAAGCTACCGTTTAAGACGGTAAAGTCCAGCACGCGCCACCATTCAGTACTTTTGGCGAAAAAACCGGAGAAAAATACGATGGTGAGTACAAACGCCAGATAGCCTACCCATGTCACTTTTTCCTCTCCTGAGGATGATGCACTCATGAAACCCCCTTTTTCATTGCGTACAAAAGTTGTACGTCGCACCACTACATACGATCGAGGGCTAAAACACGATATCCCAAAGGCTATTATCAGAATTCATTTAAGATGTCGGAGGAGTGCCTGGCGGAATCTGGCTCGCAGAAATGCTCGGCATTTTTCTTTTGGTCATCTTTTAGGTATAAGATTTAGACACGGACAACTACTGTCCAGCTTATTGAAAACGAGGAATAACATGCGCGTAAAAGTCTGTGCAGGGATTGTAGGGGCAGCATTGCTGCTGGCGGGTTGTAGCTCCAGCAATGAGCTGTCGGCGGCGGGCCAGGGTGTTCGCTTTGTGGAAGATAAGCCGGGTAGCGAATGCCAGCTGTTAGGCACGGCCACGGGCGAGCAAAGCAACTGGATGTCGGGACAGCATGGTGAAGAGGGCGGCTCTATGCGCGGTGCGGCGAATGCCCTGCGTAACCAGGCTGCGGCGATGGGCGGCAATGTGATTTACGGCGTGAGTAGCCCAACGCAGGGAATGCTCTCTAGCTTCGTGCCAACCGCCAGCCAGATGAGCGGCCAGGTCTACAAGTGCCCGAACTGAGTTAACGCGGTGATGGCGCTGCGCCCGGACCCTGTAGGGCAGGTAAGCGTAGCGCCACCTGCCTTTTAGTGCTGCCGCAGCTGCAAATCCAGCGGTGTCTTACTTGGCTCTCCGCCAATTTCGCGCGCCAGCTTGGGTACCATATAACCTGAAACCAGCGTTAACAGCTCGCGCATAATCTGTCGGGCTTCTTCATCGGTCACCATGAAGTGCGCCGCACCCTGCACGCGGTCCAGCACATGCAGGTAATAGGGCAAGACACCCGCATCAAACAGGGCGTTGCTGAGGTCGGCCAGCACGCGGGCGCTATCATTTACCCCACGCAGCAGCACGCTCTGGTTTAGTAGCGTGACCCCCACTTTACGCAGGCGCGCCATCGCCGCGCGAAATGCATCGTCAATTTCATTCGCGTGGTTAATATGGTTCACCAACAGCACCTGCAAGCGGGATTGCGCCAGGCGCGACACCAGTCCGTCAGTAATGCGTGCCGGAATGACAATCGGTAAACGGCTGTGAATACGCAGACGTTTGATGTGCGGGATGGCCTCAAGCTGGGTTAATAGCCAGTCCAGCTCATGATCTTTTGCCATCAGCGGGTCACCGCCGGAAAAAATAATCTCATCAAGCTCTGAATGGGCGGCGATATAGTCCAGCGCGACCTGCCAGTTGCGCTTATTTCCCTGGTTTTCGGCGTAAGGGAAGTGCCGACGGAAGCAATAACGGCAATTTACCGCGCAGCCGCCTTTGACCAGCAGCAGGGCGCGGTTGAGATACTTATGCAGTAAACCCGGTACCACACTGTTCTGCTCTTCCAGGGGATCGGTGCTGTACCCTGGTGCAGTAATGAACTCATCCTGCAAGGTAATGGTTTGTTTTAAAAGCGGATCGTCAGGATTGCCTTTCTCCATGCGCGCAACAAACGCGCGTGGAACGCGCAGGGCGAAAAGGCGCTTTGCCTCGCGGCCCGCAAGCAACTCTGGGTGCTGATCGAGGTCTAAAAGACGCAGCAATTCATCAGGACTGGTGATTACATCGGCAAGTTGCGATAACCAATCTTCTCTGGACGGGGTGTTTAGGGTTACAATATGCGCCATTTTGTGGCTTAGCTACCAGTTAACAAATTTAGAGGGCCTTATGGCAACGTACTATAGCAACGATTTTCGTGCTGGTCTTAAAATCATGATGGACGGCGAACCGTACGCGGTTGAAGCCAGCGAATTCGTTAAACCAGGTAAAGGCCAGGCATTCGCACGCGTTAAGCTGCGCCGCCTGCTGACCGGTACCCGCGTTGAGAAAACTTTCAAGTCTACCGACTCCGCTGAAGGCGCAGATGTTGTGGATATGAACCTGACTTACCTGTACAACGACGGTGAGTTCTGGCACTTCATGAACAACGAAACCTTCGAGCAGCTGTCTGCTGACGCGAAAGCGATTGGCGATAGCGAAAAATGGCTGCTGGATCAGGCTGAGTGCATCGTGACCCTGTGGAACGGTCAGCCTATCGCTGTTACCCCGCCAAACTTTGTTGAGCTGGAAATCGTTGAAACCGATCCAGGTCTGAAAGGTGACACTGCCGGTACTGGCGGTAAACCAGCGACGCTGTCTACCGGTGCTGTGGTTAAAGTGCCACTGTTCGTACAGACTGGCGAAGTGATCAAAGTGGATACCCGCTCCGGCGAATACGTATCACGCGTGAAGTAATAGTCAGGGCGCAGCGCCCGCTGCGCCTGATTTTTGCAGGCAGGGATGATGAAACGTACCGTTAAAATTCTGCTTCTGTTAGCGCTCTCCAGTGCATTGCTTTCCGGCTGTAACACCACGCGCGGCATGGGGGAAGATATCCAGGATCTTGGGCATATCATTTCTCACGCGGCCAGCTAAGCTCGTCTAATTTTCCGAAAAATGCTTCCTTGTCCGTCAATCGGCGGGATCTTGTCTATTCTTAAGTTGCTATACACAAAACAACTTTGGCTATAAAAGGAAGATATTATGGTTAAGAAGACAATTGCAGCGATCTTTTCAGTCCTGGTACTTTCTTCAGTATTAACTGCCTGTAATACCACGCGTGGCGTTGGTCAGGATATTTCTGAAGGTGGTAGTGCAATCTCTGGTGCGGCAACAAAAGCACAGCAGTAATTAATTAACGGTACGGAACCAGAAGGGTTTCGTACCGTCAGTTTTCTGTACCCTGCGGAGATAAAAACGGGGAAAAGCGCGTGTCCATATGCAGCTTCATGCGGATATTTCGCTTGTAGGTATATACCGTTTTCCCATTGATACTCAGGTGAGCGGCAATTTTTTGATTGCTTGCGCCGTCCATCCACATTGTCAGCACTTTCTCCTCCTGGCGGGTCAGCAACGGCGTGGCCACTGTTGGTCTGTGCGTGTCTGAGCCCGAAATTAACGCGTCATTAATAACCGTGGCGAGTTCCTCAAGACGGGCATTTTTCATGAGTGAAGACCAGACCGGGAAGTTCTCCAGCCAGGCCGTCATGTCTCTGTCCTCTCCCGATTGCAACATAATAAAGGGGAGTTTTTCGCTGGCATTCAGTAAGGAAGAGAATTGCTGGAAATGGGGAGTATCCTGCCTGAAACCATGCAGGTCAGCGATAACCAGTGAGGGTTTCCATTGCAGAATGTGCTCTCTGGCGAGGAAAAGATTGTTCAGCCCGGTCACAACGTAATGTCCCGGGAATAAACCGGAATGATTGAGCCATGCTTCAAACCCCGCGCGGGTAAAGTGACAACGGTCAATCAAAAGTATTTTGAACATATTTTATTCGCAGTCGGCTAGTGGTTTGGCTTCCTGCCATCAGAAAGCACATCATCATAGAGAAGTCCGATGAGTAATAAATGCCTGAACTGCGCGCCTTACTGCGGCTATTTCTGGCCTTAAGGGGGTCAGCAGAAAATGATTGAAAAAAAATCGCACGTTAACCAAAATATGAGGCGTTATCTGCCTTGCGGGACGACCCGTAAGCGCTTTCTTCATCGGGGACGGCCCCAACTTATTTAAGTTAAGGAGCCTGAGATGTCCTGGATTATTCTTTTTATTGCCGGCCTGCTCGAAGTGGTATGGGCGATTGGTCTTAAGTACACCCACGGTTTTACCCGCCTGACGCCCAGCGTCATCACCGTTTCTGCGATGATTGTGAGTATTGTTCTGCTCTCATGGGCGATGCGTTCCCTGCCCGTGGGAACAGCCTATGCTGTCTGGACGGGGATTGGTGCCGTGGGGGCTGCAATTACCGGCATTCTGTTGCTGGGTGAGTCAGCGAGCCTGGCGCGTATCGCCAGCCTCGCACTGATTGTGGCCGGTATCATTGGACTGAAGCTCAGCACCCATTAGTGGGGCTGTTTAACCCAGATGAGTTTCGACACATCAAACCCTTGCCGGGTCGCGACATCCAGCATCTGCTGTTTCATCTCCGACGAAATGGTTGGCGTGCGGGAAAGTATCCACAGATAGTTGCGATCCGGCCCGCAGACCAGTGCGTGACGGTACTCTCTGTCGAGCGCTATCACGTTATAGCCGCCATAGAAGGGGCCAATGAAAGAGACTTTGAGCGCGGCCCGTCGCGGGTCGCCGGTGAAGTATGCTTTCCCGACAGACTGCTGCCACATCTGCCGATCGGGGTTATAGCCCCGGTTGATAACCTGAATACCTCCATCCTCCATCATGCTGTAATGTGCAGTCACCTTCTCTAAACCCTGTTCGAACCGATGGTCGAGGCGGGCGATTTCATACCATGTTCCGAGAAAGCGTTGTGCGTCAAAAGGCGTGACGACAGTGACACCAGGAGGTGGGGTAGGGGAACTGCAGGCAACCACTAAAAACGCGGCTGTCACCGCGGCGATAACAGGCAGAATGCGCATAGGAGTTTCCTTACTGTTTTTTGTTAAGTGTAGATGACAGCAGGGAAAATGCGGGAATTTTGCAGGCCGGGTGGGCGTTAGCACCACCCGGCAAGGTTTTACTGCAGAGCGCTCAGAATACGGTATGCCGCTTCCACGCGCGCCGGGTTCGGGTAGCTCTTGTTCGCCAGCATAACAATGCCGAGTTCCTTTTCAGGAATAAATGCGACATAGCTGCCGAATCCACCCGTCGAGCCTGTTTTATGTACCCATGATGCTTTTACTGGCGGAGCTGGAGGGTTCACTTCTGCCACCGGTAACGGTGCAAGAGCCACCTTGTTATCGCTGCCCTCCACGACGGTTTGGGCTTCTACCGGCCAGTTGAGCATCTCCCAGCCCAGACCCTGGTACATGGCACCCACGCGCCAGTAGCGAGACTGTGCCAGGGCAATACCCTGTTTCAACGTTGAATTCGGAAGGGCGTCAGGGTTCATGTTGGCCTTCACCCAGCTCGCCATATCCTGGATGTTGGTTTTGACACCATACGCTTCGGCATCCAGCATTCCCGGTGAAACGTGGATTGCTTTACCGTCACGGTATCCCCAGGCGTAATGCGCCTCTTCTTCTTTCGGAACGTTAATCCATGTATGGTCCAGTTTGAGTGGCTTGAAGACCCGCTTCGTCATGGCCTGTTCAAAGCTCATACCGGAGGGTTTAACCGCGAGGGCGCCAAAAAGCCCGATGCTGGCGTTCGCATAAAGACGCGTTGCGCCTGGTTTCCACTGCGGTTGCCAGTGTTGATAGAAACGCAGCAGGGAGGCGTTATCCGTGACCTCATCCGGCACCTGTAGCGGCAGGCCACCCGCGGTGTAGGTCGCCAGATCCAACATGCGAATACCCTGCCACTGCTTGCCTGTTAGCTCGGGCCAGTACTTTGTCACGGGGTCGCCCAGCGATATTTCTCCGCGCGCAATCGCATCGCCACCTAATACGCCGGTGAAGGTTTTACTTATAGAGCCCAGCTCAAACAGGGTTTGCGGGGTGACAGGTTTGTTCGCCGCAACATCGGCCTTTCCGAAGGTAAAGTAGTGCGGATGACCCTGATAAATCACCGCCACCGCCATGCCCGGAATGGCTTGCGCTTTCATCAGGGGGGTAACGGTACGTTCCACCACGTCAGACAGCTGTTTCTCTGACATCGGCGCGGCGAGAACAGAGCAGGAGGTGCTGAGCAGCAGGGCACAGCAAAGGGATTTTGTCTTCATCAGTTATCTTCCGTAATAGCGGTTCAAGGGAGTGTCCGGGCCCGTCAGACCTCAGTAGTCTGTTGGATTTGACTGTGGCTGACAAACGGTTAAATTTAGCATTAGCTGTTAATTTTTCTAACGGATGTAATGATGACCCGCAGCTATCTCCCGCTTAATTCGCTTCGCGCTTTCGAAGCTGCCGCCAGACACCTCAGTTTTACGCATGCTGCGATAGAGCTGAACGTGACCCACTCTGCTATCAGCCAGCACGTTAAAGCGCTGGAGCAGCATCTGAATTGTCAGCTGTTTGTCCGCGTTTCGCGCGGGCTGATGCTGACCACGGAAGGTGAAAACTTGCTGCCGGTGTTGAATGATTCATTCGATCGGATCGCCGGAATGCTTGATCGCTTTGCCAGTCATCGCGCCCAGGAGAAGCTAAAAGTGGGTGTGGTCGGCACCTTTGCTACCGGTGTTTTATTCTCGCAGCTCGCGGACTTTCGTCGCTGCTATCCGCATATCGATCTTCATCTTTCGACCCATAACAACCGCGTCGATCCCGCGGCGGAAGGGCTGGATTATACGATTCGCTACGGTGGCGGGGCGTGGCACGGCACTGAAGCGCAGTTCCTGTGTTCTGCACCGTTGTCCCCGCTTTGCTCACCCGATATTGCTCTCGGGCTCCAGTCTCCGGCCGACATTCTGAAGTTTACCCTGCTGCGCTCCTACCGACGCGACGAATGGTCGGCGTGGATGCAGGCGGCAGGTGAACATCCCCCGTCACCCACGCATCGGGTGATGGTCTTTGATTCGTCCGTGACCATGCTGGAAGCCGCGCAGGCAGGTGTAGGCATCGCCATAGCACCTGTGGATATGTTTACCCATCTGCTCAATAGCGAGCGTATCGTGCAGCCGTTTGCCACCCGGATTGACCTGGGGAGTTACTGGCTCACGCGATTACAGTCGAGGGCTGAAACCCCCGCAATGCATGAGTTTGCTCAATGGCTGGTGGGAAAAATGCAGAAATAAAAGGCCCGCCGGAGGGCGGGCCAGATGTATCAGATAGTGACCACGGCAATCAGCGTCACCACGGTCAGGATGGTCGCCAGACCGTAGAATACCCATTTACCGCTCGGTACATGGATTTTCAGGTCATGCATCGCATGGTGAATACGGTGCAGGCCACACCACAGCGGCAGGACGATCATCAGGAAGATGAATACCCGACCAATAAAGCTGCTCGCAAACGCCAGCACGCGTTCGTAGCTCAGCGCATCGCCCGGGAATAACCCCAGCGGCAGCATAATCCCGACCAGCAGAATGATCACCGGCGCGATGATGGCGCTCCACATGCCGCCTGCGCCAAACAGGCCCCAGAAGACCGGCTCGTCTGAACGTTTTGGATTTGGATTAATCACAGTCGTCTCCTTACCAGAACAGTGCGACAAACAGAATGACCACAGTGACCAGGATCGTCACTCCCCATAGCCCTTTAATCACCGGCTCTGGCCCCATTTTCTCGCCTTTTACGATGATGTTTGCCGCTTTTGGCGCCAGTTCAAACCAGGTTTTGGTATGAAGCAGCGCTGCCGCGAGCACGATCAGGTTCAGAATTACGATGATGGGGTTTTGCAGGAAACCGACAAAGTTCGCCCAGGTTTCCGGCCCGTGCTTGAGGGCAAAAACGCCATACATCAGCTCAAGGCTGAACCAGACCGCCGGTACCGCCGTGCCTTCACGCAGCATGTAGAAGCGATAAAACGGCAGGTTTTTCCACCAGGTGGACGGCACTGGCCGCACATAGGCTTTGCGTTTAGTCGTCATCATGCACTCCTTAGCGTGGTTTCAGGGTAGCGATAAGAAAGTCTTTCGAGCTTTCCACTTTACCCTGCTGAATTGCGGCGGCCGGGTCGACATGCTTCGGACAAACTTCGGAGCAATAACCCACAAAGGTACAGGTCCAGACGCCGTTCTGGCTGTTAAGCTGCGCCATGCGTTCTTTTTTACCGTGGTCGCGGCTGTCTTCGTTATAGCGGTGCGCCAGGGTAATGGCGGCCGGGCCGATGAACTCAGGGTTCAGGCCAAACTGGGGACAAGCGGCATAGCACAGGCCGCAGTTGATGCAGCCGGAGAACTGATGGTATTTCGCCATCTGCGCTGGCGTCTGGGTATTGGGTCCCTGATCAGGAGTACGCGGGTTGCCAATGATGTACGGCTTAATCGCTTCCAGACTTTCGATAAAGTGCGTCATATCGACCACCAGATCGCGCTCGATTGGGAAATTACCCAATGCTTCAACCTTGATGCCTTTGGTGTAATCGCGCAGGAAGGTTTTACATGCCAGCTTCGGCACTTTGTTGACCATCATGCCGCAGGAGCCGCAGATTGCCATGCGGCAGGACCAGCGGTAGCTCAGGTCCGGTGCCAGGTTATCTTTGATATAGCCGAGCGCATCCAGCAGGGAGGTTTGCTCGTCATAAGGCACTTCATAGAAAGCGCTGTGGGGGGCGGTATCCACTTCCGGATTGTAGCGCACCACTTCAACTTTCAGTTTTTGCATCTCAGCCATTCGCCTTCTCCTTCTTCTCGGCGGCTTCTGCTTCTGCGCCGTACACGCGTTTAGCCGGCGGCAGCGTGGTGATTTTCACGTCGCTGTAGTCCAGGCGCGTTGTGCCATCCGCATCGCGCCAGGCGAGAGTGTGTTTCAGGAAATTGACGTCGTCACGTTCGGTGCAGCCTTCGTCCAGACGCTGGTGCGCCCCACGCGACTCTTTACGCGCCAGCGCAGAGTGCGCCATACATTCCGCGACGTTCAGGCCGTGGCCCAGCTCAATGGTATAGAGCAGGTCGGTATTGAAGACGCTGGAGGTGTCGGTGATGCGCACGCGCTTGAAGCGCTCCTGCAGCTCCGCCAGCTTGTCGACGGTTTTCTGCATCAGCTCAGGGGTACGGTAGATACCGCAGCCTTCTTCCATCGACAGACCCATTTCATCGCGGATCTTCGACCAGTTCTCGTTACCTTCCTGGTTCACCAGATCTTTCAGGCGTTTTTCAACGTCTGCGACCTGCGCATCCAGCGCGGCACCGTTAGCTTCGCCTGCGGTTGCAGCACGCTCCATTGCGCGTTCGCCCGCCATGCGGCCAAAGACCACCAGCTCTGCCAGCGAGTTAGATCCCAGACGGTTGGCGCCGTGCAGACCCACAGAGGAACATTCGCCCACCGCAAACAGACCCTGAATGCGGGTTTCACACTGCTGATCGGTTTCGATACCGCCCATGGTGTAGTGTGCAGTTGGGCGAACCGGAATCGGCTCTTTCACCGGGTCGACGCCCACATAGGCTTTCGCCAGCTCACAGATAAACGGCAGACGTTCCAGCAGTTTCTTCTCGCCCAGGTGACGCAGGTCAAGGTGAACCACGTCGCCGCGCGGCGTTGAGATGGTGTTGCCTTTGCGCCACTCGTGCCAGAAGGCCTGAGAAACTTTGTCGCGCGGGCCGAGTTCCATGTATTTGTTCTTCGGCTCACCAAGCGGCGTTTCCGGACCCATACCGTAATCCTGCAGATAGCGGTAGCCGTTTTTGTTGACCAGAATACCGCCTTCACCGCGGCAGCCTTCCGTCATCAAAATGCCGGACCCTGGCAGACCGGTTGGGTGATACTGCACAAACTCCATATCACGCAGCGGCACGCCGTGGCTGAGCGCCATGCCCATTCCGTCACCGGTAACGATGCCGCCGTTGGTGTTGTAGCGGTACACGCGTCCCGCGCCGCCCGTTGCCATCACCACCGCGTTAGCGCGGATCTGAACGAGCGTGCCTTCCATCATGTTCATTGCCACCAGGCCGCGCGCATGCCCGTCATCAACCAGGATATCGAGGACGAAATGTTCATCAAAGCGCTGAATTTGTGGGAACTGAAGGGAGGTCTGGAACAGGGTATGCAACATGTGGAAGCCGGTCTTATCGGCGGCGAACCAGGTGCGTTCAATCTTCATTCCGCCGAAGCGGCGGACGTTGACGCTGCCGTCCGGACGGCGGCTCCACGGACATCCCCACTGCTCAAGCTGGGTCATCTCCGTTGGACAATGGTGGACAAAGTAGTCTACGACATCCTGTTCGCAAAGCCAGTCGCCCCCTGCAACCGTGTCGTGGAAATGGTATTCAAAGCTGTCATGATCCTGCGCAACGGCGGCGGATCCTCCTTCTGCGGCAACCGTGTGGCTGCGCATCGGATAGACTTTTGAAATCAGTGCGATTTTAGCGTTTGGATTAGCCTGCGCTGCAGCAATCGCAGCACGTAATCCAGCCCCGCCAGCGCCAATTACGGCAAGATCGGCTTGAAAAGTTTGCACGACATTCCTCCAGATTTTTGTTATTTCGCAACGCGACAAACTAAAGGTAGTTCACCCGTCCAAAGGGACGATTGCGAAAGCGTTTCCACTGCTCCTTTATGGGTAAAAGAGTATAACCGTGTAGATGTCAGGGAAATTTGACGTGTTCGATTTTTTTGCTGTTCTGTGCGGTGATTTATCATGGTGATTGATGAATTACGTCACGAAATAATCAACCTAAATGAAATGCGCTTTTTTACTGCGCAAAATTTGTCTCTGTCCCTGCTAACGAGTAGACTTCGTGCCCTTGTCTGAAATCGGAGAAAAACTCATGAGCGAAACGGCCACCTGGCAGCCGAGCGCATCCATCCCAAATCTGTTAAAACGCGCTGCAATTATGACGGAGATCCGTCGTTTCTTTGCCGACCGCGGCGTCCTGGAGGTGGAAACCCCGTGCATGAGTCAGGCAACGGTGACGGATATTCATCTGGTCCCGTTTGAAACCCGTTTTGTTGGTCCTGGCCACTCTCAGGGCATGAATCTGTATCTGATGACCAGCCCGGAATACCACATGAAACGCCTGCTGGCGGCGGGGTGTGGTCCGGTGTATCAGCTGTGCCGCAGTTTCCGAAATGAAGAGATGGGTCGTCACCATAACCCGGAATTCACCATGCTGGAGTGGTACCGCCCGCATTATGATATGTACCGCCTGATGAATGAGGTGGACGATCTGCTGCAGCAGGTACTGGAGTGTTCAGAAGCAGAAACGCTCTCTTATCAGCAGGCTTTCCAGCGCCATCTGGAAATCGATCCGCTGTCGGCGGACAAGGCCCAGCTGCGCGAAGTGGCGGCAAAACTGGATCTGAGCAACGTGGCGGATACCGAAGAGGATCGCGACACGCTGCTGCAACTGCTGTTCACTTTTGGTGTTGAACCACTGATTGGCAAAGATCGCCCGACCTTCGTTTACCATTTCCCGGCAAGCCAGGCGTCACTGGCGCAGATCAGCACCGAAGATCACCGCGTGGCGGAGCGTTTTGAGGTCTATTACAAAGGCATCGAGCTGGCGAACGGTTTCCACGAACTGACCGACGCGCGTGAACAGCAGCAGCGTTTTGAGCAGGATAACCGCAAGCGCGGCGCGCGTGGTCTGCCGCAGCAGCCAATTGATAACAACCTGCTGGAAGCGTTAAAAGCCGGTCTGCCGGACTGCTCAGGCGTAGCGCTGGGTGTTGACCGTCTGGTAATGCTGGCCCTTGGCGCAGAGCAACTGGGCGATGTGATTGCCTTTACGGTCGATCGCGCGTAAAGAATTGCCGGGTGGCGCTATCGCTTACCCGGCCTACGCTTCTGGTGGCAATTATCCTTTCCATTTCGTCATGGCAACATTAAAAACTGCCATTTTCTGTGTACACGGGTCTTTTTCTTAAATTGCCTCGTATAGCCACAATATTTGTCTGGTCATCTGCTACCATCCGCGCAGTTTAATTCCTCTTCGGATGGTTATATGTCCCACTCACTCAAAAAAATGACCCTTACCGGGCTCATACTGATGATTTTTACGTCAGTTTTTGGCTTTGCTAACAGCCCGTCGGCTTTCTATCTGATGGGCTATAGCGCGACGCCGTTTTATATCGTTTCTGCTCTGTTCTTCTTTATCCCGTTTGCGCTAATGATGGCGGAGATGGGCTCGGCTTACCGAAAAGAAGAGGGCGGTATCTATTCGTGGATGAACAACAGTATCGGCCCGCGTTACGCGTTTATCGGGACGTTTATGTGGTTTTCATCCTACGTCGTGTGGATGGTCAGCACGGCGGCCAAAGTCTGGGTGCCGTTCTCCACGTTTCTTTTTGGTACGGATAAAACGCAGGTCTGGTCGCTGGCGGGGCTGAGCTCCACGCAGGTCGTCGGTATTCTGGCGGTCTTCTGGATGGTGATGGTCACGCTGGTGGCGTCGAAAGGCATCAACAAAATTGCCCGTATCACCGCGGTTGGTGGTATTTCAGTGATGTGTCTGAACCTGGTGCTGCTGCTGGTGAGTATCGCTATTCTGTGCCTGAACGGCGGGCATTTTGCGCAGGAGGTCAATTTTGTTTCATCCCCTAATCCGGGTTATCAGTCCGGGCTGGCTATGCTCTCCTTTGGGGTGTTTGCCATCTTCGCTTACGGTGGTATTGAAGCGGTAGGCGGGCTGGTCGACAAGACCGAGAACCCGGAAAAGAACTTCGCCAAAGGGATTATTTTTGCCGCTATCGTGATTTCCATCGGCTATTCACTGGCCATTTTCCTCTGGGGCGTCAGCACCAACTGGCAACAGGTGTTGAGCAATAACACCACTAACCTCGGCAACATTACCTATGTGCTAATGAAAAGCCTGGGGATGACCCTGGGGCAGGCGATGAACCTGAGCCCCGAGGCGGCATCGGTAATGGGAGTCTGGTTTGCGCGTATCACCGGCCTGTCGATGTTCCTCGCCTATACCGGCGCATTCTTCACGCTAATCTACTCGCCGCTGAAAGCGATCATTCAGGGTACGCCTAAAGCGCTGTGGCCAGCACGCATGACGCAGTTGAACACCGCAGGAATGCCAGCTAACGCTATGTGGATGCAGTGTCTGCTGGTCTGCATGTTCATCCTGCTGGTGTCTTTTGGTGGCGATACGGCGTCTGCGTTTTACAACAAGCTGACCCTGATGGCGAACGTGTCGATGACGCTGCCCTACCTGTTCCTGACCCTGGCGTTCCCGTTCTTCAAAGCGAAGCAGGATCTTGAGCGTCCGTTTGTGATCTTCAAAACCCGCGCGGCAACGCTGCTGGCGACCACGGTAGTGGTGCTGGTCGTGGCGTTTGCCAACATCTTTACCGTTATACAGCCCGTGGTTGAGGCGAATGACTGGAACAGCGCGTTGTGGATGGTTGGTGGACCGATCTTCTTCTCGCTGCTGGCGATGGGGATTTACGAGAATTACCGTCGACGCTCGCAGGCGTTCGTCACGGAAGTGGCATAGCGCTAAAATACCCCTCCCGAAAGGGAGGGGAGACAGTTACAAACTTCCTGCCGGGCGGGTTCTTGCCGCCGAGGTTAGGGTTTTACCCATCTTTCGTCCGTCCATACTTTCCAGACGCATCTGGAACGGTGGGAACGGCATATCAATACCGTGCTCGCGGAAGCCCGCCAGAATCAGCTGGTGGATCTCATGGCGAAGCGGCATTCGGTGTCCCATTTCGGCGGCGTAGATACGGAGCTCGAAAATCTGGATCCCCTGTTGTAAATCGACCAGGAACACTTCCGGTGCAGGGTTATCGAGCACCAGCGTGCAGCGTTCGGCAGCGGTATAGAGGATCTGCGTGACTTCTTCACTGTTAGCATCCGACGGCGCCGGCACTGTCAGCACCACACGCGTGACGGAGTCTGACAACGACCAGTTGATAAACTGCTCGGTGATAAACGCCTTGTTAGGCACGATGATCTCTTTACGGTCCCAGTCACTGATTGTGGTGGCGCGAGTGTTGATCTTCGTTACGCTACCGGTCAGATCGCGAATCGTCACCGTATCGCCTATACGAATCGGTTTTTCAAACAGGATGATCAGGCCGGACACAAAGTTGGCGAAAATCTCCTGCATGCCAAAACCCAGGCCAAACGTCAGCGCGGCGACCAGCCACTGCAGTTTAGACCACTCGATACCAATCATTGAGAAACCGACCATCCCACCAAAAAGCAATATCAGGTATTTGGTGATGGTGGTAATCGCATATCCCGTGCCGGGGGTTAAATCCAGATGCTGTAATAGCGCCAGCTCGAGCAGTGCCGGGAAGTTACGCACCAGTTGGGTGGTGATGATCAGCACCAGAATGGCAATCAGCACCGCGCCCAGGGTAATTGGCTCCAGGCTTTCCACGCCCTGCACCGTGGACGTCACATCCCACAGAGAGATGTTCTCCAGGAAGCCAAATGCGGAATGAATTTCCGACCACAGGAAGATTACCGACAGGAGGGCTACCAGCATCAGGATGGAACGCACCAGCCGCAGGGACTGGGTACTGATGGCATCCAGATCCAGTTCGACCTCGTCCGCGTCTATCGTGCCTTCCGTGCTGTTAACATGGTTTGACTCTTCCTCACCTCGCGCACGTTGAGCGAGGATCTCCGCCCGGCGATGCTTGGCGCGGTCGAAGGCCAGACGACGGCGCTGGATCAGCATTCCGCGGCGGATAACGTGATACACCACCAGAAGCAGGAACCAGATCGCCACCGAGGTTTCCAGACGCGCCAGTAGCGCCTTCGAGGTAGCCAGATATCCCACTGCTGCAGCCAGCATTGCAATCAGAGGGGCACTGAGCAGCAGGTTCCAGAGCAGTCGGTTAAACATGTTGTCGCCGCTACCGGATTTATCCAGATAGAGCGGTATCCCTGCACGTTTCAGGCTGAGCGTGACAATGGCCAGCGCACCACATATCAGCATAAAGCAGAGGCGGCCCAGCGAGCCTGAGAACTCGCGGTCATCGAGATTATCAAACATGATCAGCGCCATAATCAGCGGCACAATCAGCCCGATGCTCATCAGGTAGTAGCGCATGGCGCGCGCAACGCGGTTACGTGGCCAGCCAAAGTGGGCAATGAAAAGGCCATTTGGCCGCGCGAGGGTGGCGCAGATCATCACGACCCACAGCAGCGGTACCGTGGCGGTCACGCCATCGCCAATGGCAACGGCGAGTGGATAGGGCCAGGCTTCCCGTAGCCCGTACCCGAGCGTCATCCACAGCACCGGCAGCGGAGAGGCGACAAGTATCGACCAAAACACGGTGCGCAGCGTCAGCCAGAAATGGTCCTGAGTGACTTTCCCCACCCGTGCGCTGGAACGCTCCAGGAAACGGGTAAAATGCCTGCGTGAGTAAATGCTGAATCCCACCAGAATCAACGCGCCCAGCAGCGGGAAGATGGTCTCTTTGCTGGTCAGCATCATCACGCTGGCCTGTCCCAGTTGACTGACGGTGTCCAGCGAAATCAGACGGCGCAAATCCTGCACGATCTCGATCGGCCACGAGAAGGTCATTGGACGCACGTCGGATGTCCAGAAAAGATAACGGTGCGTTGCCTCGTTGACCTCTTTCAGCGCATCTTCCAGCTGGCTGTTGGAAACCTTGAGCTTAGTCAGCTCCAGAATCAGCGTATCGCCGCCCTGCAGCAGGGAGTTCAGCAGTTCACGCTGGGTACGCAGCTGAGCTTCCAGAATCCGGTTTTGCTCGCTGGTCAGGGGCTGGCCATCCGCCTGTCGGATTTGGCGAATTTGCGGCTGCTTATTGAGTAGATCCTCAAAATGTAATCGCTGAACGCGTAGCTGGGCCATCTCAGTATCCAGCTGCTGCGGCTTCGGCATTTCCGGCAGACGCGCAACCTGGGCACGCAACGCCTCGCCCAGCAGGTTTGATGACCCAAGCCACTGGGACTGTTCGCGCAGGGTGTTGAGCGCCTGACGCACCTGTAGGGTTTGATTGGTTGCCTGACGTTGCTGTGAGGCAACCAGATCCATACGCTGCGCCTGCTGATTCAGTGCGGCAGAAAGCTCACGGTTGACCTTAAACTGATCGACGATGTCCGCTGGCAGGTTGGCACTGTTTTCCGCCAGCAGTTCGGTGCTTTCGAGAGCACGTTCGGCCTCGCGCTGGCGCTGGCTATTAAGCTGATTACGCAGGGCCTGAAGATACGCATCCAGCTGCTCGCTCTGCTTTTGTGCGAGTTCCGAGCGCATCCGCGACAGCTCCTGGCGGTTATTGGCGGACAGCTGCGCCAGTTCCAGTTCATCTACCAGGGCTTTCAGACGCGCCGATTCCGCCTGCAGGCCAAGATTTTGTGCCTGCGCCTGCGGCGTGTTGCCGGTTTGCGTACCCACGCGGCGCTCAACTTCATTAAGCTGGCGACGGGCGTCGGTTTGCTGCTGCGGGAGCTGGCTGAGGGAGTCGGCAATTTCACGTGCACGCTCTTGCTCCTGCTGAGCCAGACGGCTCTTCTCCAGAAGCTGGCTGCTGACCTGCAGGATTTCCTGATTCAGGGCGTCCGTGGTCATGTTGGCTGGCACATCGCGCGGCTCATCACGCAGATTCGCCAGCTGCGCGCGCAATGTTTGCGAGAGTTTGGGGAAGTTGTCGATAACTTGCTGATATTGCTGAGCGCGCTCAAGAGAGCCTTTCCGCTCTTCAAGCGCGTTCAGTGCGGACTGAAGCGACTCGACGGTCTCTGGCTGAGCGGGTTTGGCCGCTTTTGCCTGCTCCAGTTCCTGACTTATCTGTTTGGCGTCGGGGGCTGTCGCTGCGTACGCCCCCATGCTGAGGCACCAGGCCATCAGTAGAACGATAATCGGGCGCACGTCAGCGATCCTTCTGTTGTTAGCCTTCGTCTTTTTTGTCGTCAACCAGCGGGCTGGCGTCATGCTCGGCGTTGATCTCTTCTTGTGACAGCGGAGCAGGTTCTGCATCGGGTGTCACAAAAGTTTCGGTGGAGACTGCCAGCGGCTGGCCAAGTTTGGTCACCGACAGGCTTTCAAGCTGTTCAGCCAGCTTCACTTTGCCCGGCGCAAACAGGTTGATAACGGTAGAGCCCAGCTTGAAGCGCCCCATCTCCTGACCTTTCAGCAGGGCGACAGAGCCTTCCGCTTCACCGGCAGGCCACGTCCAGCGTTTGATGATACCTTCACGCGGAGGCGTGATGGTGCCAGCCCAGACGGTTTCAATACTGCCGACAATGGTCGCGCCCACCAGAATTTGCGCCATCGGGCCAAATTCAGTATCGAACAGGCAGATGACGCGTTCGTTACGGGCAAACAGGTTCGGTACGTTCTGCGCGGTCAGGTGGTTCACGGAGAAGAGATCGCCCGGAACGTAGATCATCTCACGCAGGATACCGTTACACGGCATGTGTACGCGGTGATAGTCGCGCGGTGACAGGTAGGTGGTCGCAAACGTACCGTTACGGAACAGGTCCGCCATCAGGTAGTTACCCGCCAGCAGCGCTTCCAGGCTGTAGTTATGGCCTTTCGCCTGCAGGATTTTGTCGTCTTCGATATTACCCAGCTGGCTGATCACGCCGTCAGCGGGCATCACCAGTACGTTAGGGTCGGTGTTCAGCGGACGCACTTCATCGCGCAGCGGGCGTACAAAAAACTCGTTGAAGGTACGGTAGCTGGCGGTGTCTGGCTTCTGTGCCTCTTTCATGTCGACCTTGTAATACTTCACAAAAAGGTCGATGACCAGTTTGGTCAGCCAGCCCGCGCGTTTGCTTGCGCCCCAGCCCGCCAGGCGAGTGAGCCACAGTTTTGGCAGAATGTATTGAAGCGAAAGTTTAAATGCGTTTAACAAGGTAGCCTCCAGGCCATTGTTTTGTCGTTCCTGATCCGGCGGTAAGCCGCCGGAACCTGAAAAAAGGGGACGATTTTAGCGATGCTTAGCTTAGTTGTCAGTTGTCAGAATCAGAAAAGTTTTTACGCGTTTTTACCTGATCCATGCTCTCAAGAATGCGGTGGTAATTCTCGAAGCGGGTCTCCGCAATCTCACCTTTTTCGACCGCTTCACGGATAGCGCAACCTGGGTCATTATCGTGTTTACAGTCGCGGTACTTGCAAGCGCCTAAATAATCATGGAATTCGACAAATCCGTTGAAGATTTGTTCCGGTTCAAGATGCCACAAACCGAACTCGCGCACGCCCGGGGAGTCGATGACATCGCCCCCGTGCGGGAAGTGATACAGGCGTGATGCGGTGGTGGTGTGCTGGCCAAGACCCGAGACATCAGACACATCATTGGTAAGGATCGCCTGCTGGAGGCCAAGCAAATTGTTCAGCAGACTCGATTTGCCCACGCCGGACTGGCCCGCAAAGATGCTGATGCGATCGGTGAGCGCCTCTTCCAGCGGTTTCAGACCATCTTTGGTATGGCTGGAGACCATCAGGACGCGATAGCCAATATTGCGATAGATATCCATCTGCTCATTGACGAAGGCCATCCCGTCGTCGTCCAGCAGATCGATTTTGTTTAATACAATGATCGGCTCAACCTGCAGCGTTTCGCAGGCGACAAGGTAACGGTCGATAATGTTGAGCGAAAGCTCAGGTAAAATCGCCGAAACAATAACGATCTGGTTAATGTTGGCGGCAATCGGCTTCACGCCATCGTAGAAATCCGGGCGGGTGAGCACCGACGTGCGTTCATGCACGGCTTCAACGATGCCTTTAACCGTGACCCCTTCAGCCGCCTCTTTACCCGGACGCCAGACCACGCGATCGCCGGTAACCAGTGAACGGATGGTGCGACGGATATTGCAGCGGTGAATATCCCCGTCGGCGGATTCCACATCGGCATGCATACCGAAACGGCTGATGACGACGCCTTCTGTCGCTTCACCAAACAGGTTATCGTCATAATCCGGCTTCTCCGAAGTGGTTTTAAGACGGCGCTGGTGGTTGGCGTTTACGCGGCGCTGCTGCCCTTTGGAGAGTTTATTTTTACTCAATCGCGCTGGCTCCTGGTCGCCCGTAAGGGGCAAAACCTCTATGATACACTCTAATTAATACTAGTTAACCTGCTACTGCCGGTTATGCGAGAAGGGTGGAAAATAACATGAGCGCGGATGAAAACAACCTGATTTGGATCGATCTCGAAATGACCGGGCTGGATCCCGAGCGCGATCGCATTATTGAGATTGCAACTCTGGTGACGGACGCCAACCTGAATATTCTGGCCGAAGGGCCGACGATTGCCGTGCATCAGTCCGACGATCAGCTGGCTTTGATGGATGAATGGAACGTGCGCACCCACACCGGCAGCGGCCTGGTGGATCGCGTGAAGGCCAGCACGTTGGGCGATCGCGAGGCAGAACTGGCGACGCTTGAGTTCCTGAAACAATGGGTTCCGGCAGGTAAATCGCCTATCTGTGGGAATAGCATTGGCCAGGATCGCCGTTTCCTGTTTAAGTACATGCCGGAGCTGGAGTCTTACTTCCACTACCGCTATCTGGATGTCAGTACCCTGAAAGAGCTGGCGCGCCGCTGGAAACCTGAAATCCTTGATGGCTTTAAAAAGCAGGGGACGCACCAGGCGATGGACGATATTCGTGAGTCTGTGGCAGAGCTTGCGTACTACCGCGAAAACTTTATTAAGCTGTGATTTTGAGATCCAGCGCCTTGCGTGGCCGGGTTTTTGTCGTTAAATTGTTCAGCTTGCCGATTTAATAAGCATTTGAACTGAATTTCGAAAAAATCGCTTTAAGGGGGGTTGCAGCTAAAAGGATTTCTCGTATAATGCGCCTCCCGTAACGACAGAGAATTACACGTTACGACAGCAACAAAAGCAGTACAGATTTGCGGGAATAGCTCAGTTGGTAGAGCACGACCTTGCCAAGGTCGGGGTCGCGAGTTCGAGTCTCGTTTCCCGCTCCAAAATTTGAAAAGTGCTTTCACAGCACAGACTGCCCAAGCGGGAATAGCTCAGTTGGTAGAGCACGACCTTGCCAAGGTCGGGGTCGCGAGTTCGAGTCTCGTTTCCCGCTCCAAAATTTGAAAAGTGCTTTCACAGCACAGACTGCCCAAGCGGGAATAGCTCAGTTGGTAGAGCACGACCTTGCCAAGGTCGGGGTCGCGAGTTCGAGTCTCGTTTCCCGCTCCAAAATTTGAAAGTGCTTTCAGAGCACAGACCACCCAAGCGGGAATAGCTCAGTTGGTAGAGCACGACCTTGCCAAGGTCGGGGTCGCGAGTTCGAGTCTCGTTTCCCGCTCCAAATTCTTCTTCATATCTAAAGTATCCACAGCGAAAAGAGTCGTTGGGGACGTTTTCTATTTCTTCTGAAATACTCTTGTGAACAGAGTTATCCACAGATTCCGTCTTTAATCCTGACTGTGCAGAAAGTTAGCAGGGTGAATAATATCCTTCCAAGTGATTGTATAAATTGAAGAAAATTTGATTTCAAAATGTTATTGAGATCACTTGACCTCTTCTCAAGCCCAGATGGCGCTTGAGTTTTTATTTTTATACACAGGCTGTGAATAGTTCACGCATCCCGCGTAAGTCCTTTTTCGATGACCCTGACCAGCCGCTGTTTTTTCGGAAGCTGCACCTCAACCACACAGGCATTACGCTTCTCAATCTGCTGCGCAATCGCCCATTCTATGTGTTCATCAAGAAGTGGGTGCTCACCTCTACGGCTTTCAAGAGCCTGAATGTTCGCTTCATCCCACGGGGCATTACCCAGCGCGACGGCGACATTACGCAGCCAGCGCAGATGACCGATACGACGAATGGCCGAGCCTTCCGTCACTTTCAGGAACCAGGCTTCGCTCCAGACGAACAGTTCGATGAGTTGTGGCGCATGCAGCGCCTTACGCGGGCTGAAATCCTCTTCATCCGTAAGCTGCGAATAACGGTTCCACGGGCAGATCAGCTGGCAGTCATCGCAGCCGTAGATGCGGTTGCCGATAAGTGGTCGAAACTCCTCCGGAATGGCCCCTTCCAGTTCGATAGTGAGATAGGAGATGCAGCGACGGGCATCAACGGTATAAGGCTCAACGATAGCCCCCGTCGGGCAGATGGTCATGCAGGCCACGCAGCGGCCACAGCCTTCCTCCACCGGGCCGTCTATCGGTAACGGTAAATCAATCAGCAATTCGCCAAGGAAGAAGAACGATCCGGCGTCACGGCTAAGGATAAGTGAGTGCTTACCTGTCCAGCCAAGCCCGGCTTTTTCAGCGATCGGGCGCTCAAGAATAGGCGCGGAATCAACAAAGGGTCTAAAATTCAGCGAAACACAGTGCTGCTGAATAGTTTCCCCGAGTTTTTTTAAACGGTTACGCAGAAGCTTATGGTAATCACGCCCCAGGGCGTACCGGCTAACGTAACCCAGAGAGGGATTTTTTAGCGTGCGCGCAAAAGCCGCGTTGGCAGGCAGATAGTTCATGCGCACGCTGATGACGCGCAAGGTACCCGGTAAAAGCTCGTGTGGGCGGGCACGCATCATGCCGTGACGCGCCATCCACTCCATTTCGCCGTGGTATTGTTTGTCCAGCCAGGCCTGCAGTTTTGGCTCGCTGGCGGAGAGGTCGGTGTCGGTAATACCCACCTTCTGGAAGCCAAGTTCAGCACCCCACTGTTTTATTTTTTGCGCTAACTCATTGAGATCGAGGGGCTGTGACATGACGGACCATACAGTGAAGAAAAACCCCGCAAGTATACCACATTCCATCTGGCATGCGGATGACCTCCGGCGCGCCGAAAAAGAGGCTGCAGACAGCCTCGGGATCACCCTTTATGAACTGATGCAGCGTGCGGGAGAGGCAGCATTTACCGTTGCCCGCAGCGCCTGGCCGCAATCCAGCCACTGGCTGATTTTGTGCGGACACGGCAATAACGGCGGGGACGGCTACGTCGTTGCCCGTCTTGCGGTAGCTGCCGGTATTCGCGTTACGCTGCTGGCGCTGGAAAGTGATAAGCCCCTGCCGGAAGAGGCCAGCGCAGCACGGGAGGCATGGCTGAATGCCGGCGGTGTGATTCATGCGCCTGATATTGTCTGGCCGGAGGATGTCGATCTGATTATTGATGGTCTGCTGGGTACCGGGCTGCGCAGTGCTCCCCGCGAGAATATTGCCGCGCTGATTGAACACGCCAACAGACATTGCGCCCCGGTAGTGGCGCTGGATATCCCTTCAGGCCTGAACGCGCAAACCGGCGCGACGCCTGGCGCCGTCATCCAGGCTGCGCACACCGTGACCTTCATTGCTTTGAAGCCGGGTCTGTTAACCGGTAAAGCACGGGATGTGGTCGGCGTATTACACCATAACGCGCTCGGGCTGGAGGGCTGGCTAGCCGGGCAGGAAATACGCATCGCCCGTTTTGATGCATCGCTGCTGACTGAGTGGTTTCCGCCACGCCGTCCGACATCCCATAAGGGCGACCACGGCAGGCTGGTGATTATTGGTGGCGATCGCGGTACGGCAGGGGCGATTCGCATGACCGGCGAGGCAGCATTACGCAGCGGTGCTGGTTTAGTGCGAATTCTCACTCGTATTGAGAACATTGCACCGCTAATCACAGCCCGACCGGAGCTGATGGTGCATGAGCTTACGCCCCAGACGCTTGAGGAAAGCCTCGAATGGGCGGATGTCGTGGTCATTGGCCCAGGGCTTGGGCAACAGGGATGGGGTAAACAGGCCCTGCAAAAAGTCGAGAATTTTCGTAAACCGATGCTGTGGGATGCCGACGCGCTTAACCTTCTGGCAATAAACCCGGATAAGCGTCACAATCGCATCCTGACGCCACACCCCGGCGAAGCCGCGCGCCTGCTTAACTGCAGCGTCGCAGAAATTGAAAGCGATCGCTTACTTTCTGCTCAGCGTCTGGTAAAACGTTACGGAGGTGTTGCCGTTTTGAAAGGGGCAGGAACCGTCGTTGCCAGTGACGAGGCGCTGGGCATTATTGATGCCGGAAATGCGGGTATGGCGAGCGGCGGTATGGGCGACGTGCTTTCCGGTATCATCGGCGCATTGCTTGGACAGAAACTTCCCCTTTATGATGCAGCCTGTGCGGGCTGCGTGGCCCACGGTGTCGCGGCAGATAAACTGGCGGCGCGATATGGAACACGCGGTATGCTGGCCACCGATCTTTTTTGCACGCTACGGCGTGTTGTTAACCCGGATGTGATTGACGTAGAAAATGACTAATCGAGCGATTCCTTTACCTGATGAACAAGCCACTTTAGATCTCGGCAAGCGCGTGGCGCAGGCCTGTCAGGGGGCAACCGTCATTTATCTGTATGGTGATTTGGGGGCGGGTAAAACCACTTTCAGCCGGGGTTTTTTGCAGGCGTTAGGGCATAACGGGAATGTGAAAAGCCCAACCTACACGCTCGTCGAGCCGTACACCCTCGACAATCTCATGGTGTACCACTTTGATTTATATCGCCTTGCGGATCCTGAGGAGCTGGAATTTATGGGGATCCGTGATTATTTTGCCAATGATGCCATCTGCCTGGTGGAGTGGCCGCAACAAGGTGCGGGTGTGTTACCTGACCCGGATGTCGAAATTCACATAGATTACCAGGCACAAGGGCGTGAGGCTCGCATCAGTGCGGTTTCCTCATCAGGGTGTTCCTTACTGGCGCGTCTCGCCGGTTAAGCGTAGGGATGACGGGATGAAAAATCGCGTTAAAGGTTGGCTGTTAGCTGCTTCGGTGCTGCTGTGCGCGCAGGCCGGGGCGGCAAGCCTTTCGGATATTCAGGTGTCGAACGGCGAAAGCCAGGCCCGGATCACGTTTAGCTTTATGGGTGACCCTGAATACGCTTTTTCACAGCCAGACAGCCACAGCGTGGCGCTGGATATCAAACAGACCGGGGTGATTCAGGGGCTCCCGCTTCGGTTCAGCGGTAACAACCTGGTGAAAAGTATTCGCTCGGGTAACCCGCAGGACAGCCAGTCATTGCGCCTGGTGGTGGATCTCACCGAAAAGGGCAAAACGAAAGCGGTTAAGCAGCAAAACGGCGCGAACTATACGGTAGTTTTTACCATCAATGCCGACGTTCCGCCGCCGCCTCCGCCGCCACCGGTTGTCGCGAAACGCGTGGAGGAGCCTGTGTATACTCCGCGTCCATCGGAACCCGCGCGTAATCCGTTTAAATCGCAGAACGATCGCATTACCGCAGCAACCAGCAGCAATACGGTAACGCGTCCGGCGGCCAGTGCGCGCCGCGCGGTCAGCGGTGATAAAGTGATTATCGCCATTGATGCCGGACACGGTGGTCAGGATCCTGGTGCGATTGGCCCGGGCGGCACGCGGGAGAAAAACGTCACAATTGCCATTGCCCGCAAGCTGCGCGCGCTGCTGAATGACGATCCTATGTTTAAAGGCGTGTTGACCCGTGACGGCGACTATTTTATTTCCGTTATGGGCCGCTCGGACGTGGCGCGTAAGCAAAATGCCAATTTCCTGGTCTCTATTCATGCGGATGCTGCGCCAAACCGCAGTGCCACGGGCGCGTCTGTGTGGGTGCTGTCAAACCGCCGGGCAAACAGCGAGATGGCAAACTGGCTGGAAGAGCATGAGAAACAGTCAGAACTGCTGGGCGGTGCGGGTGATGTGCTGGCAAACAGTCAGTCAGACCCGTACCTCAGCCAGGCGGTACTGGATTTACAGTTCGGTCATTCCCAGCGCGTCGGGTATGATGTCGCCACTAACGTGTTGAATCAGCTGCAGGGCATCGGGGCATTGCACAAGCGTCGCCCGGAACATGCGAGCCTGGGCGTGCTGCGTTCGCCGGATATTCCGTCAATTCTGGTGGAGACCGGCTTTATCAGCAACAACGCCGAAGAGCGCCTGCTGGGAAGCGACAGCTATCAGCAGCAAATTGCCGAAGCGATTTATAACGGTCTGCGTAAATACTTTGACGCGCACCCGCTGCAGTCCGCGCCGTCGGGCGGAGCAGGCCAGGTGGCCAACGCTTCACTGCCGGGTGGGATGACCGCGACCAACTAAGGAGACATCATGCCGATTCAGGTTCTACCGCCGCAGCTTGCGAACCAAATCGCCGCCGGTGAGGTGGTGGAACGTCCTGCATCGGTGGTGAAGGAACTGGTGGAAAACAGCCTCGATGCGGGAGCTACCCGCATTGATATTGATATCGAACGCGGCGGGGCGAAACTTATCCGCATTCGCGATAACGGCTGTGGGATAAAAAAAGACGAGCTGGCGCTGGCGCTGGCGCGTCATGCCACCAGTAAAATTGCCTCTCTGGACGATCTTGAAGCAATAATCAGCCTCGGCTTTCGCGGCGAGGCGCTCGCCAGTATTAGTTCGGTTTCCCGCCTGACGTTGACCTCTCGTACCGCTGAACAGCAGGAAGCCTGGCAGGCATACGCCGAAGGACGCGACATGGATGTGACGGTTAAACCCGCGGCGCATCCTGTCGGTACCACGCTGGAAGTGCTGGATCTGTTCTACAACACCCCCGCCCGACGCAAGTTTATGCGTACCGAAAAAACCGAATTCGGCCATATCGACGAGATCATTCGTCGTATCGCGCTGGCGCGTTTTGACGTCACCATTAATCTCAGCCATAACGGCAAGGTGATGCGCCAGTATCGCGCGGTGGCGGAAGGCGGGCAGAAAGAGCGCCGTTTAGGGGCTATCTGCGGAACGCCATTTCTGGAACAGGCGCTGGCGATAGAGTGGCAGCATGGCGATCTCGCTTTACGTGGCTGGGTGGCTGACCCGAACGCCAGCAGTGCGGCTTTCTCTGAAATTCAGTATTGCTACGTGAATGGCCGCATGATGCGCGACCGCCTCATTAACCACGCCATTCGTCAGGCCTGTGAAGACAAGCTTGGGGCCGATCAGCAACCGGCTTTTGTGCTTTATCTGGAGATCGATCCGCATCAGGTCGATGTTAACGTCCACCCCGCCAAGCATGAGGTGCGCTTCCATCAGTCGCGTCTGGTGCATGATTTTATCTATCAGGGCGTGCTGAGCGTATTGCAACAGCAGGTTGAGCCTACATTGCCGCTGGAAAAAGACGATTCCTCACCGCGTCCCATCCCGGAAAACCGTGTCGCTGCGGGCCGCAACCATTTTGCGCAGCCCGCTGTCGCGCGAGAGCCGGAAACGCCTCGATTCTCAACCGGTGCGAGCACGACGCGTCCGACGGGAGCAAACTATCCCAACGCTCAACCCGGCTATCAAAAGCAGCAGGGGGCGTTGTACCGTAAGTTGCTGGAAACGCCTGCTGTTGAGCGCAAAGATCACGTTGCAGTGGCGACACCGTCCCTTGAAGGGCACAGCCAGAGTTTCGGGCGAGTGCTGACGATTATCGCACCGGATATGGCATTGCTAGAACGCGACGGCAAATTGCAGCTTCTGGCGTTACCGGTTGCCGAACGCTGGCTCAAACAGGCGCAACTGACGCCAGGGGAAAATGCGGCCTGTGCGCAGCCGTTATTGATCCCGGTTCGTCTGAAAATATCCGCTGAAGAAACGCGGGTATTGCAGCGTACAGAGGCCCTACTGGCGCAAATGGGCATTGAAATGGTGCTCGAACCACAACATGTGACAATTCGCGCAGTGCCTTTACCCTTACGCCAACAAAATTTACAAAACTTGATTCCTGAACTGATAGGCTACCTGGCGCAGCAAACATCGTTTGAGGCCGCCAACACCGCGCAGTGGATCGCTCGCCATCTGGCCAGCGAACATACACCGTGGAGTATGGCGCAGGCGATTACCGTGCTGGCGGAGGTCGAACGCCTCTGCCCACAGCTGGTGAAAGCGCCGCCGGGTGGGTTATTACAACCTGTTGATTTGAAAACGGCGATGACCGCCCTGAAACATGACTGACGTAAGTAAGGCGAGCCTGCCAAAGGCAATTTTTTTAATGGGCCCCACGGCCTCCGGCAAAACGGCGTTAGCCATTGAGTTACGCAAAGTTTTGCCTGTAGAGTTGATTAGCGTTGATTCCGCCCTCATCTATCGGGGGATGGACATTGGTACGGCGAAGCCTGGCGCAGAAGAACTGCGTGCGGCACCGCACCGTTTGCTGGATATTCTCGACCCGGCAGAGGCTTACTCCGCAGCGGATTTCCGCCGGGATGCCTTAGCCGAGATGGCCGAGATTACGGCGGCGGGACGTATACCGCTGTTGGTTGGCGGCACCATGCTCTACTTTAAGGCGCTGCTGGAAGGATTATCACCTTTACCTTCCGCAGATCCTGACGTGAGAGCAAAGATTGAGCAACAGGCGGCAGAGCAGGGATGGGACGTGTTGCATAAGCAACTAGCAGAGATTGACCCGGTTGCGGCAGCGCGAATCCATCCAAATGATCCGCAAAGGCTTTCCCGGGCACTGGAAGTTTTTTTCATTTCGGGTAAAACTTTAACGGAACTGACGCAAACGTCAGGAGACGCTCTGCCGTATCAGGTGCATCAGTTCGCCATCGCCCCGGCGAGCCGTGAACTGCTCCATCAACGAATTGAGCAGCGTTTTCATCAGATGTTAGCTTCAGATTTTGAAGCAGAAGTGCGGGCGCTATTTGCCCGTGGAGATTTGCATACGGATATGCCTTCCGTTCGTTGTGTGGGATACCGCCAGATGTGGTCGTATCTTGAAGGTGAGATTTCATACGATGAAATGGTTTATCGAGGTGTTTGCGCCACGAGACAGTTAGCGAAGCGCCAGATCACCTGGTTGCGCGGTTGGGAGGGAGTTCACTGGTTAGACAGTGAAAAACCGCAACAGGCGTTAAACGAGGTGATTGAGGTTGTTGGTGATATCGCCCACTGAATGTGTACAATTGAGACGTATCGTGCGCAATTTTTCAGAATCGCAAGGTTCTAAGTACAAAACAAGCATATAAGGAAAAGATAGAATGGCTAAGGGGCAATCTTTACAAGATCCGTTCCTGAACGCATTGCGTCGGGAACGTGTTCCAGTTTCTATTTATTTGGTGAATGGTATTAAGCTGCAAGGTCAGATTGAGTCTTTCGATCAGTTTGTGATCCTGTTGAAAAACACGGTCAGTCAGATGGTCTACAAGCACGCTATCTCTACTGTTGTTCCGTCCCGTCCAGTCTCTCATCACAGCAATAACGCTGGCGGCGGCACTGGCAGTAACTACCATCATGGCAGCAACGCGCAGGGTTCTTCAACGCCAGCGCAGGGCAGCGACGAAACCGAATAAGGTTTCAGCTGTTATCCACACGGGGAGCCAGGGATCCTGCGTTCCCCGCTGATCTTTTTAGAGAGGTTTACGCTTGTTTGACCGTTATGATGCCGGTGAGCAGGCGGTGCTGGTACACATCTATTTTTCGCAAGACAAAGATATGGAAGATCTCCAGGAGTTTGAATCTCTGGTCTCTTCCGCCGGTGTCGAAGCAATGCAGGTGATTACCGGTAGCCGTAAAGCGCCGCACCCAAAGTATTTTGTTGGTGAAGGTAAAGCAGTAGAAATTGCGGATGCCGTAAAAGCAACCGGCGCGTCAGTCGTGTTGTTTGATCATGCGCTGTCTCCAGCCCAGGAGCGCAACCTGGAAGCTCTCTGCGAATGCCGTGTGATCGACCGCACGGGATTGATTTTAGACATTTTTGCTCAGCGTGCACGTACCCATGAAGGGAAATTGCAGGTTGAGCTTGCACAACTGCGCCATCTGGCGACGCGTCTGGTGCGTGGCTGGACCCACCTTGAAAGACAAAAAGGCGGGATCGGTTTGCGCGGTCCGGGTGAAACCCAGCTCGAAACCGACCGTCGTTTACTGCGTGGCCGTATTACCCAGATCCTCTCGCGTCTGGAACGTGTAGAGAAACAGCGTGAACAGGGGCGTCGGGCGCGAACCAAAGCTGACATCCCGACCGTGTCGCTGGTGGGTTATACCAACGCCGGTAAATCCACCCTGTTTAACCAGATAACCGAGGCCCAGGTTTATGCCGCAGACCAGCTGTTTGCGACCCTGGACCCTACGCTGCGTCGTATTGACGTAGCAGACGTGGGTGAAACGGTGCTGGCGGATACCGTAGGGTTTATCCGCCATTTGCCACACGATCTGGTGGCGGCGTTTAAAGCGACGTTGCAGGAGACGCGACAGGCGACCCTGCTGCTGCACGTGATTGATGCGGCTGACGTACGCGTGCAGGAGAACATCGACGCGGTGAACGTGGTGCTGGAAGAGATTGATGCCCACGAAATTCCCACGCTGTTGGTGATGAACAAGATCGATATGCTGGAGGATTTCGAACCGCGTATCGACCGAGATGAAGAGAACAAACCGATTCGGGTCTGGCTTTCTGCTCAGGCCGGTATTGGTGTGCCACTGCTTTTCCAGGCTTTGACAGAACGTCTTTCCGGTGAGGTAGCGCAGCACACGCTGCGCCTGCCGCCACAGGAAGGCAGGCTGCGCAGCCGGTTTTATCAGCTTCAGGCGATAGAAAAAGAGTGGATGGAGGATGACGGCAGCGTGGGGATGCAGGTGCGTATGCCGATCGTTGACTGGCGTCGCCTCTGTAAACAAGAACCTGCGCTGGCGGACTATATCGTCTGATCAGAAAGGGGAAGCCTGAAAAATTCGCCCTTGCATAACAAATATGGAGCATATACATGGCGTGGAATCAGCCCGGTAATAACGGACAAGACCGCGACCCGTGGGGAAGCAGCAATAATCAAGGCGGCAACTCTGGGGGAAATGGCAACAAAGGTGGTCGCGAGCAGGGGCCGCCGGATCTGGATGATATCTTCCGCAAGCTGAGCAAAAAGCTTGGTGGCCTGGGCGGAGGAAAAGGTTCTGGCTCAGGGGGTAATTCCACTCAGAGTCCGCGCCCGCCAATGGGTGGCCGCGTAGTGGGCATTGTGGCCGCTGCGGTGGTAATCATCTGGGCAGCCAGCGGGTTCTACACCATTAAAGAAGCAGAACGCGGCGTGGTCACCCGTTTCGGTAAGTTCAGCCATCTGGTTGAGCCGGGCCTGAACTGGAAGCCGACCTTCATTGACGACGTGACAGCGGTAAACGTGGAGTCCGTCCGTGAACTGGCCGCCTCTGGCGTGATGCTGACGTCTGATGAGAACGTGGTGCGCGTTGAGATGAACGTCCAGTACCGCGTGACCGATCCTGAACGTTATCTGTTTAGCGTAACCAGCGCCGATGACAGCCTGCGTCAGGCGACTGATAGCGCCCTGCGTGGTGTGATTGGTAAATACACCATGGACCGCATTCTCACCGAAGGTCGTACCGTTATTCGTAGCGATACCCAGCGCGAGCTGGAGGAGACCATTCGTCCGTACAACATGGGTATCACCCTGCTGGACGTTAACTTCCAGGCTGCTCGTCCGCCGGAAGAGGTGAAGGCCGCATTTGATGATGCAATTGCTGCCCGTGAGAACGAACAGCAGTACATCCGTGAAGCGGAAGCGTACACCAACGAAGTTCAGCCACGTGCTAACGGTCAGGCGCAGCGTATTCTGGAAGAAGCACGCGCGTATAAGACGCAGACCATCCTGGAAGCACAGGGTGAAGTGGCTCGCTTCGCGAAGATTCTGCCGGAATATAAAGCAGCGCCAGAAATTACCCGTGAGCGTCTCTATATCGAGACCATGGAAAAAGTGCTGAGCCATACCCGCAAAGTGTTGGTTAACGACAGCAAAGGTGGAAACCTGATGGTGCTGCCGCTGGATCAGATGCTGAAAGGCGGTTCTGCACCGGCCGCGAAAGACACCAGCGGAGCAAACAACCTGCTGCGTCTGCCGCCAGCGTCATCGGGCAGCGCCAGCGCGAACACAACGCCTTCTTCGAACGATGGTGACATTATGGACCAACGCCGTGCTAACGCGCAGCGTAACGACTACCAGCGTCAGGGGGAATAAGGATGCGTAAGTCAGTTATTGCGATCATCGTCATCGTACTGGTCGTGCTGTATACCTCGATCTTTGTGGTGAAAGAGGGCGAGCGTGGGATCAAGTTCCAGTTCAGCAGCGTCGTGCGTGACAGTGACAAACGTCCGGTGATTTACGAACCGGGCCTGCACTTCAAGGTGCCGTTCATTCAGTCAGTGAAAACGCTGGATGCGCGTATCCAGACTATGGATAACCAGGCTGACCGTTTCGTGACCAAAGAGAAGAAAGACCTGATCGTTGATTCCTACATCAAATGGCGCATCAGCGATTTCAGCCGTTACTTCCTGGCAACCGGTGGTGGCGACGTTTCTCAGGCGGAAGTGCTGCTGAAACGTAAGTTCTCTGACCGTCTGCGTTCTGAAATTGGTCGTCTGGATGTGAAAGACATCGTGACCGACTCCCGCGGTCGTCTGACCCTGGAAGTGCGCGATGCGCTGAATTCCGGTACAGCGGGCACGGAAGACGAAGTGGAAACGCCAGCAGCGGATGACGCGATTGCGAAAGCAGCTGAACGCGTTCAGGCTGAAACCAACGGTAAAGTGCCGGTGATCAACCCGAACAGTATGGCTGCGCTGGGTATCGAAGTGGTTGACGTGCGTATCAAGCAGATCAACCTGCCAGCTGAAGTGTCCGAAGCGATCTACAACCGTATGCGCGCCGAGCGTGAAGCGGTAGCCCGTCGCCACCGTTCACAAGGCCAGGAAGAGGCTGAGAAGCTGCGTGCTGCAGCGGACTACGAAGTTACCAAGACGCTGGCGGAATCTGAACGTCAGGGCCGTATTCTGCGCGGTGAAGGTGATGCGGAAGCGGCGAAGCTGTTCGCAGATGCCTTCAGCCAGGATCCCGACTTCTACGCCTTTATCCGTAGCCTGCGTGCTTACGAGAATAGCTTCCAGAGCAACCAGGATGTGATGGTGCTCAGCCCGGACAGCGATTTCTTCCGTTATATGAAGACGCCGACTAACGCAACACGATAAACTCTGGCACGTTTGAGTATTCAAACCACCGCTCCCTCCGGAGCGGTGGTTTTCTTTTATAAGGAATAAAAATGAATTCAACCATTTGGCTGGCGCTGGCCCTGGTGTTAGTGCTGGAAGGCCTGGGACCGATGCTTTATCCGCGTGCCTGGCGCCGCATGATCGCGACCATGAGCCAACTTCCGGATAATATTTTGCGCCGTTTCGGCGGTGGACTTGTGGTTGCTGGCATCGTGATCTACTACATGTTGAGGAAAACGATTGGCTGATCAAAAAGTGGTCGGATTTGGCGTATTTTGAGGTCAAAAAGTGCTGTATATCTGAAAAAGCGATGGTAGAATCCATTTTTAAGCAAACGGTGATTTTGAAAAAAATGGGTAACAACGTCGTCGTACTGGGCACCCAATGGGGTGACGAAGGTAAAGGGAAGATTGTTGATCTTCTGACTGAACGGGCTAAATATGTTGTACGCTACCAGGGCGGTCACAACGCAGGCCATACTCTCGTAATCAACGGTGAAAAAACCGTCCTCCATCTTATTCCATCAGGCATTCTTCGCGAAAACGTCACCAGCATTATCGGTAACGGCGTTGTGCTGTCTCCCGCTGCGCTGATGAAAGAGATGAAAGGTCTGGAAGACCGTGGTATCCCTGTTCGTGAGCGTCTGCTGCTCTCCGAAGCCTGCCCGCTGATCCTGGATTATCACGTGGCACTGGACGTCGCGCGTGAGAAAGCACGTGGTGCGAAAGCGATCGGTACGACCGGTCGTGGTATCGGCCCGGCTTATGAAGATAAAGTGGCACGTCGCGGTCTGCGCGTGGGCGATCTCTTCGACAAAGCCACCTTCGCTGAAAAACTGAAAGAAGTGATGGAATATCACAACTTCCAGCTGGTGAACTTCTACAAAGCTGACGCTGTTGACTACCAGAAAGTGCTGGATGACGTCATGGCGATTGCAGACATTCTGACCGGTATGGTTGTTGATGTGTCCGATCTGCTGGACCAGGCGCGCAAGCGTGGCGATTTCGTTATGTTCGAAGGTGCGCAGGGTACGCTGCTGGACATCGACCACGGTACCTATCCGTACGTAACCTCTTCTAACACCACCGCAGGTGGCGTGGCGACCGGCTCTGGCCTGGGTCCACGTTATGTGGATTACGTTCTGGGCATCATCAAAGCTTACTCCACGCGTGTGGGGGCAGGTCCATTCCCGACCGAGCTGTTCGATGAAACCGGCGAGTTCCTCTGCAAGCAGGGTAACGAGTTTGGCGCGACCACCGGTCGTCGTCGTCGTACCGGCTGGCTGGACGCGGTTGCTGTGCGTCGTGCCGTGCAGATCAACTCCCTGTCTGGCTTCTGCCTGACCAAGCTGGACGTGCTGGACGGCCTGAAAGAAGTGAAAATCTGCGTCGGCTACCGTATGCCAGACGGCCGTGAAGTGACCACAACTCCGCTGGCCGCTGACGACTGGGAAGGCATTGAGCCAATTTACGAAACCATGCCGGGCTGGTCTGAGACCACTTTCGGTGTGAAAGAGCGTAGTGGCCTGCCACAGGCGGCGCTGGATTACATCAAGCGTATTGAAGAACTGACCGAAGTGCCGATCGATATTATTTCTACCGGCCCGGATCGTACTGAAACGATGATCCTGCGCGACCCGTTCGACGCATAATCTTCGTGAATGCTGGCCTGCGGGGAAACTCGTAGGCCGGATAAGCGTAGCGCCATCCGGCGACCGCTCCTGGATCTCCGCTTTTTCGCCCCGTCTGTCAAATAAATTAGCCGCTATCTATCTGGCTGGTTTATCATCATTAATGAATATCTCTGCGGTTTGACCGCGTTTTCCCTTTTTCCTGAGGTTGATGTGCAGTTAACAAGTTTCACCGATTACGGCTTACGTGCGCTGATTTACATGGCGTCGTTACCCGATGGGAAGATGACCAGTATCTCTGAAGTGACGGAGGTATACGGCGTATCTCGTAATCATATGGTCAAAATAATCAATCAACTTAGTCGTGCCGGATACGTTGCTGCCGTCCGCGGGAAGAATGGGGGGATCCGTCTCGGTAAACCGGCGCAGAGTATTCGCATCGGGGATGTGGTACGCGAACTGGAGCCCTTGTCTCTGGTGAACTGCAGCAGTGGGTTTTGCCACATTACACCCGCTTGCCGCCTGAAACAGGCGCTTTCTAAGGCTGTGCAAAGTTTTCTCAAGGAACTGGATAACTACACGCTGGCCGATTTGGTTGAAGAGAATCAACCGCTTTATAAATTATTGCTGGTGGAATGAAGAAAATTTCCACCGGAGCTGACAACGGAGGAACCGACATGTCACAAGATCCTTTCCAGGAACGCGAAGCCGAAAAATACGCGAATCCTATCCCCAGCCGCGAGTTCATCATTGAACACTTAACAAAACGCGAAAAACCCGCCAATCGTGAAGAACTTGCCGTTGAATTAAATATTGAAGGTGAAGAGCAAATTGAAGCCCTTCGCCGTCGCCTGCGTGCCATGGAGCGCGACGGGCAACTGGTCTTTACCCGCCGCCAGTGCTACGCGCTGCCTGAACGCCTCGACTTGCTGAAAGGCACCGTGATTGGGCACCGTGATGGCTTTGGCTTCCTGCGCGTGGAAGGCCGCAAAGATGACCTGTATCTGTCATCTGAACAAATGAAAATGTGTATCCACGGCGACCAGATCCTGGCGCAGCCGCTGGGTGCTGACCGTAAAGGTCGCCGGGAAGCGCGCGTGGTGCGCGTACTGGTGCCAAAAACCAGCCAGATTGTTGGCCGTTACTTCACTGATGCGGGTGTGGGCTTTGTGGTGCCGGACGACAGCCGTCTGAGCTTTGACATCCTGATCCCGCCTGAAGAGGTGATGGGCGCACGCATGGGCTTTGTGGTTGTGGTAGAACTCACTCAGCGCCCAACGCGTCGCACCAAAGCGGTTGGTAAAATCGTGGAAGTCCTGGGCGATAACATGGGCACTGGCATGGCCGTTGATATGGCATTGCGCACCCATGAGATCCCCTACATCTGGCCGAAAGCGGTTGAAGATCAGATCGAAAGTCTGCGTGAAGAAGTGCCGGAAGAGTCCAAAGTGGGCCGCGTGGATCTGCGCTCCCTGCCGCTGGTCACCATTGATGGCGAAGATGCCCGCGACTTCGATGATGCCGTTTACTGTGAGAAAAAACGCGGTGGCGGATGGCGTCTGTGGGTGGCGATTGCGGACGTGAGCTACTATGTTCGCCCGCACACCCCGCTGGATAACGAAGCGCGCAGCCGTGGTACCTCGGTGTATTTCCCCTCTCAGGTAATACCAATGCTGCCGGAAGTGCTCTCTAACGGCCTGTGCTCCCTGAACCCGCAGGTTGATCGCCTCTGTATGGTGTGTGAGATGACCATCTCCACCAAAGGGCGCTTAACCGGCTACAAGTTCTATGAAGCGGTCATGAGTTCCCATGCGCGTCTGACCTATACCAAGGTCTGGCATATGCTGCAGGGCGACCAGGATCTGCGCGAACAATACGCGCCGCTGGTCAAGCATATTGAAGAACTGCATAACCTCTACAAAACGCTGGATCAGGCACGCGAAGAGCGCGGCGGGATCTCGTTCGAGAGTGAAGAAGCGAAGTTTATCTTCAACGCAGAGCGTCGCATTGAGCGTATCGAGCAGACCCAGCGTAATGATGCGCACAAGCTGATCGAAGAGTGTATGATCCTGGCGAACATCTCGGCAGCGCGTTTCGTTGAGAAAGCCAAAGAGCCAGCGCTGTTCCGTATTCACGATAAGCCGTCAACGGAAGCCATCACCGCGTTCCGTTCAGTACTGGCGGAACTGGGTCTGGAGCTGCCTGGCGGCAACAAGCCTGAACCGCGCGATTACGCCGAGCTGCTGGAGTCCATTGGCGACCGTCCTGATGCAGAAATGCTGCAGACGATGCTGTTGCGTTCGATGAAGCAGGCGATTTACGATCCGGAAAACCGGGGACACTTCGGCCTGGCGTTGCAGTCTTACGCGCATTTCACCTCGCCGATCCGTCGCTATCCTGACCTCTCTCTGCACCGCGCGATCAAGTATCTGCTGGCGCAGGAGCAGGGCCATAAAGGGAACACTACCGAAACCGGCGGTTACCACTATTCGATGGAAGAGATGCTGCAGCTCGGTCAGCACTGTTCCATGACCGAGCGTCGTGCTGATGAAGCCACGCGCGACGTAGCGGACTGGCTGAAGTGTGACTTTATGCTGGACCAGGTGGGCAACGTCTTTAAAGGCGTGATAGCCAGCGTGACCGGCTTTGGTTTCTTCGTGCGTCTGGACGAGCTATTTATCGACGGTCTGGTGCACGTCTCCAGCCTGGATAACGACTACTACCGCTTCGACCAGGTTGGTCAGCGCCTGATTGGCGAATCGGGCGGTCAGACCTACCGTCTGGGCGACCGTGTGGAAGTGAAAGTTGAAGCCGTGAATATGGACGACCGTAAAATCGACTTCAGCCTCATCTCCAGCGAGCGTGCGCCGCGTAACGTCGGTAAAACCGAGCGTGAACGGGCGAAAAAAGGCGGAAACGGTAAACCGGGCGGCGGTAAACGTCGCCAGGCGGGTAAGAAGGTAAACTTCGAGCCAGACAGCGCGTTCCGCGGCGAGAAGAAGCAAAAGCCGAAGGCGGCAAAGAAAGACGCTCGCTCAGCGAAAAAACCTTCTGCGAAGACGCAGAAAATCGCTGCTGCCACCAAAGCAAAACGTGCAGCGAAGAAAAAACAGGCGGAGTAAGTTCCGCCCCTCACCCTGACCCTCTCCCCAGTGGGGAGAGGGGAAAGAACAGTCATAATGAGAACCATCAATGAGTGAAATGATTTACGGCATCCACGCGGTGCAGGCCCTTCTCGAGCGCGCACCGGAGCGTTTTCAGGAAGTGTTTATTCTGAAAGGGCGTGAAGACAAACGTCTGATGCCGCTGATCCACGCGCTGGAAGCGCAGGGCGTGGTGATCCAGCTGGCGAACCGTCAGTACCTGGATGAGAAAAGTGAAGGCGCGGTTCACCAGGGCATTATTGCTCGCGTGAAGCCGGGCCGTCAGTATCAGGAAAACGATCTGCCGGATCTTATTGCCGCACTGGATAACCCGTTCTTCCTGATCCTTGATGGCGTAACCGATCCGCACAATCTCGGCGCATGCCTGCGTAGCGCGGATGCGGCAGGTGTGCATGCTGTGATTGTACCGAAAGATCGCTCCGCGCAGCTGAACGCGACGGCGAAGAAAGTGGCCTGCGGCGCAGCGGAAAACGTTCCGCTGATCCGCGTAACCAACCTGGCGCGTACCATGCGTCTGCTGCAGGAAGAGAATATCTGGATCGTCGGTACCGCGGGTGAGGCAGATCATACCCTGTACCAGAGCAAAATGACCGGACGTCTGGCGCTGGTGATGGGTGCGGAAGGTGAAGGTATGCGCCGTCTGACGCGCGAGCACTGCGACGAGCTGATCAGCATCCCGATGGCGGGCAGCGTGTCGTCCCTGAACGTGTCTGTGGCGACGGGCATCTGCCTGTTTGAAGCGGTTCGTCAGCGCGGAGAATAAACAGCAAGGCCGTCCAAGGACGGCCTTTAGTGTTTTCTCCCTCTCCCCGTGGGAGAGGGCCGGGGTGAGGGCACCAGACGGTGACAACCTCACTCCTCTAACGACCGCAAATGGTCATCCTTTCGCAGCGTCATCAGCGCGAAAATACTCACTACCGCCGTTGCCATCACATAATATGCCGGAATATCCAGGTTGTCCGTCTCTTTAATTAATCCGGTAATAATCAGTCCTGCACAGCCCGAGAAGATCGCGTTTGACAGGGAATACGCCAGCCCCAGGCCGGTATAACGCACGCGCGTCGGGAACATTTCAGACAGCATTGCCGGCCCCGGTCCTGCCAGCATTCCCACCAGTCCGCCCGCAATTAGCACCACCATCGCTTTAACGGCCAGCGTGGCGGACTCAGCCTGCAACATTTTCAGCAGCGGCAGGGCGAGGATCAGCAGCAGGGCGGTGGCAATCATCATCACCGTGCGGCGGCCAATCTTGTCGCTCAGGATACCCGAGGGAATGATGGTCAGCGCAAAGCCGATATTCGAAATCACCGCTATCAGCAGTGCCTGGTTAAACCCTGTGTGTAGCGCCGACTGGAGATAGGTCGGCATAATCACCAGGTAGGTGTACCCTGCCGCCGACCAGACCATGACCCGGCAAATGCCCATCAGAATCGTTTTGAGCGTGGCGGAGGTGCTGGCCTGAGCCACAACCGGTTTTTCCTTCTGCAGCACAAAGCTCGGCGTCTCTTCCATACTCACACGCAGCCATAGCGCGACAGCCCCCATCGGCAGCGCAAGGAAGAATGGAATACGCCAGCCCCAGTCATGTAATGCCTCAGGCGTGAGAAGGGCGGAGAGCAGTGCCACAATCCCCGCGCCCGCTAGCAGCCCGAGCGCCACGGTAAAGGACTGCCACGCGCCATACAGACCGCGCTTGCCGCGTGGAGCGAACTCTGTCATCAACGAAACTGCACCACCGTACTCTCCGCCTGCGAACAATCCCTGCAAAATGCGCAGCAGCGTAACGATCAGCGGTGCGGCAATGCCTATGCTGGCGTAGACGGGCACAAGACCAATGGCTGTGGTGGCGAGCGTCATCAGTACCAGCACAATGATCAGCGTCGGTTTCCGGCCAATCCTGTCGCCGATGCGGCCAAATACCACCGCACCCAGGGGACGGAAGAAGAACGCGATAGCAAACGAGGCCCAGGTGAGGATCAGGCTGGTCAGTCCCGCTTCTCCCTCGAGCTGGAAGAAGTTCCTGGCAATCACGGTCGCCATAAAACCGTAGACCGCAAACTCATACCACTCGATGAAGTTACCAATGGAGCCTGCAATTAATGCTCGCTTGTGCGCATCCGGTTGCATAACGATCCTCACTGAAAGGGGTAAGAATAAATTATTCAACAAAAGCGAAGTGATGAAATAGTTTATTCTTATGTTCTGTGAGCTATTTCACGAATGATATCAGCGGGATCGCCAGCTTGTGACCCCCCTCCCATGCAGCGTGCACGCGGCCTGTCCATACTTATCTTCATTGCCACTGAAGGAGGGAGACAGCATGCACTGGCAGACCCATACCGTTTTCAATCAACCGGCACCGCTTTCAAACAGCAACCTTTTCCTCTCCGACTGCGCCCTGCGTGACGCGGTTTCCCGCGAGGGGGCCGAGTGGGATAGCGAGCTGCTCGCCAGTATCGGGCAGCAGTTAGGGACCGCAGAGTCGCTGGAGCTGGGCAGGCTGGCCAACGTCAACCCACCGGAGCTGTTACGCTACGACGCCACCGGAGAGCGGCTGGACGATATTCGCTTTCACCCCGCCTGGCACCTGCTGATGCAGGGGCTCTGTGCCAACCGGGTACATAACCTGGCGTGGGAAGAGGAGGCGCGAAGAGGTTCCTTTGTGGCCAGAGCGGCACGGTTTGTTTTGCATGCGCAGGTTGAAGCCGGCACGCTTTGCCCCGTCACCATGACCTTCGCCGCCACGCCGCTGTTGCAACAGTCGCTACCTAAACCGTTTCATGCATGGTTAACGCCGCTGATGAGCGATCGCTACGATCCCCATCTCGTGCCGGGTGGGCAAAAACGCGGGTTGCTGATCGGCATGGGGATGACGGAAAAGCAGGGGGGATCCGATGTCCTGAGCAACACCACCAAAGCGGAAAAATGCAGCGATGGTAGCTACCGTCTGGTAGGCCATAAATGGTTTTTCTCCGTCCCGCAGAGTGATGCGCATCTGGTGCTGGCTCAGACAAAAGGTGGATTATCCTGCTTTTTTGTCCCGCGCTTTTTACCTGACGGACAACGTAACGCCGTACGGCTGGAGCGCCTGAAGGACAAGCTCGGGAACCGCTCCAACGCGAGCAGCGAGGCGGAGTTTCTTGATGCCTCCGGCTGGCTGCTGGGGGAAGAAGGGGAAGGGGTACGGCAGATCCTCAAAATGGGCGGCCTGACGCGCTTCGACTGCGCGCTGGGCAGCCACGGTTTAATGCGCCGGGCGCTGTCTGTGGCGTTGTACCACGCTCATCAGCGGCAAACCTTCGGTAAAAATCTCATCGATCAGCCGTTAATGCGTGAGGTCTTAAGCCGCATGGCGCTGATGCTGGAGGGGCAAACGGCACTGCTGTTCCGTCTCGCCCGCGCGTGGGATAAACGTGTGGATCCGCAAGAGGCGGCCTGGGCACGGCTGTTTACGCCGGCCGCGAAATTTAGCGTCTGCAAAGCGGGTATCCCGTTCGTGGCAGAGGCAATGGAGGTGTTGGGCGGCGTAGGATACTGCGAGGAGAGTGAGCTTCCCCGCCTGTATCGCGAAATGCCGGTGAACAGTATCTGGGAAGGCTCAGGCAATATCATGTGCCTGGACGTGCTGCGCGTGCTGACGAAGCAGCCCGGGATCCACGACCTGCTGGCCGATGAGTTTGCGCAGGTCAAAGGGCAGGACAGACACTTTGACCGCAGCTGGCGCCAGCTTCAGCAAAAGCTGCGTAAACCACAGGAGGCGCAGGGGCGGGAGATCGCGCAGCAGCTTTTTCTGCTGGGGGCCGGGAGCCAGATGCTGCGGCACGCATCGCCGCCCGTGGCGCAGGCGTGGTGCCGCATGATGCTGGATACCCGTGGCGGTACGCTGATGAGCGAGCAGGTGCAAAGCGATTTGCTGCTGCGCGCCACGGGCAGGGTTGGCTAGCGTTTAAGCTGGAACAGACTGACCAGTTGGGTAAGGTGTAAACCTTTCTCGCGCAGCGTGTGTGCGGTTTGTTCGCTGCGCGAGACGCGATCGGCGTTGATGTGTGACGCTTCACCAATGTGGGTCATAGCGAGATTCACCTGGCCAATCCCCGCGGATTGCTCGCGCGATGCGTGGTTAATTTCGGTGACCAGCTGGCTGATGTTATCGATATGAACGATGATGGAATCCATAGCCAGACGCGTCTGTTCAGACAGCGCGTGACCTTCGCTCACTTTTCTCAGCGTATCGCCAATCAGCTGTTCTATCTCTTTCACCGCGTTGGCGCTCCGGCCCGCCAGCGCGCGAACTTCCTGGGCAACCACCGCAAAACCTTTTCCGTGCTCGCCTGCACGTGCCGCTTCTACCGCCGCATTCAGCGCCAGAATATTGGTCTGAAACGCGATGGACTCAATCACGCGGGTAATATCTTCGATACGTTTTGACGCTTCGCGAATGTCATCCATCGTGGCAACCGCATGGGTTACCGTTTCACCCCCCTGGTGAACCGCGCGTGAGGTTTCACACACCAGTTGCTGCGTTTGCTCCATGTTGGCGGCATTTTGCTGTACGGTCGCGGCCAGTTGCTCCATGCTGGCTGAGGTCTCCTCCACGCTGCTGGCCTGCTTGTTGATCTGCTCTGAGATCTCGCCGGTATCGGAGGCCAGCGCGTTAGTCCCCGTCTGGATCTCACCTGCTGCCTCGCGAACCTGCAGAACAATTTTTTGCAGCCCGCCGCCAATGCCGTTAATGGCGTCAATCAGCTGTCCGACCTCGTCCCGGCGCGTCACGGGCAGGCTGGAGCGAAGATCGCCGTCGGCATACTGCCGTGCAAGCTGAATCACGTTGCGCAGCGGTTGCGTCAGCATACGGCGAATAAGGACCACGAACAGGCCTGCAAAGAGGACTGACAAGACCACACCGGCCAGCAGGAAGCGATCGCGCATGGCGGTGACGCTTGAAAGCAGCACTGACTTATCCACTTCGCCCACGATAGTCCAGTTCCAGCCGGGTAGCGGGGTATAGGCCATTTTCAGCGTCCGTCCGTCGACACTTATGCGCTCCAGGGTGCCGGGTTTATCACCCAGAAGCTGCTGTTGTGTCGCGCTGTCCCACTTCGGCAGTTGTCCCTCTTCCGTGGTGTGGAACAGGTATTGCCCGCGTGTTTTGCCGTTGCTGCGATCCAGCACGAAGAAGTGACCGCTCTCGCCCAGGCGGCGGTTGAGGATTTTCTCGCGCATGACGTTCCAGGAGTGGCTAATGTCCACCCCGACAAAGACGATCGCAATGACCTGACCTTCGGCGTTTTTCACCGGCTGGTACTGGGTGATATAGCGTTTGCCAAACAGCAGCGCCAGGCCACGGTAGACATCACCTTTATTGGCGGCGGCAAAGGCCGGGCTGGAGGTATCCAGAACGGTCCCCATTGCGCGCTCGCCATTCTCTTTACGCAGGGAAGTGGCGACGCGAATAAAGTCGTTACCGCTGCGAACAAATAGCGTGGAGATGGCTCCCGTTCGGTTCAGGAAGTCGTCAGAAAAAGTGGTATTTTCATGGAGTTCCGTTTCCCCGCCTTTCAGCAGAGGAACATTGAGCCCGTTAATTGTCCGGGTCTGAAGCGTATCGACGCTAAATGGCTGGGGCAAAAAAGTCGTAAACAGTCTGGTATAGCTTTCGACTTCTTCACTCAGGCTGGTGTTGAACATTTGCACCATATCGACCATACCGGTGGACTGGTTATGCAGGTCTTCTACCGCGAGGGCTTCAAGCTGCTGGCTGGCTTTTTGGCTGAGCAGGAAAGTGAAAAGCAGAAACAGCACGGCAACACTGACGCCCGTCAGCAGCGATAGCTTTGTCCCGAGGCCCGCACGGCGGAAAAAATTGATCATAAATTGCTCATCATTGAAAAGGTATGGTTCTTCAACGGCAGAGCGGGGATTACGTTTACTAAATTAATGTAACAAAATGTTATTTAGTTGTTTTTATATGGTTTTGTAAAAGATAAAAAATTTGCAAAAACGAAAAGCCACTAAAAATAAGTGGCTTTTATCAGGAAGGTTCTTAGACGTAGAGAATGGCCTGTACCCGCCAGTGGTCGACATGGTTATCTTCCTGCATCTGGATGATGCGATACCATGAGGCACCCTGTTCATCGGCTTTTAATGCCACGATACGTTCAACATCTTGCGGGCTCCCCGAAATGTTATTGACGGAGATGTGGCCTATTTCATTCAGACCTGTAACGCAATCCGCGCTGGCAAATTCTGCTGACTGCGCGGTGGTGCTCACCAGGCCTGCTGAGAGCAACAGAGAGGTCAAAGCAAGAGTTCGTTTCATCGTCAGCTCCATTTCACATATCTCCGGTATCCGCCGGGCAATCCTTCGCGAATAAACTCCTTTCCATTGATGCGGGCATGGAGTTTATTGTGGACAGGAAAATGTCTATGGACGCAAAGCAGTGTAAATGTCGTTCAAAGGAAAACCATTACTGACGGTATAAAATGGCCTGTGAATACCACTGCCCCGTAATGATGGTTTCATCGACGATGATAATGACGTAATAATCTGCTTTGGCGGCGACGGCTTGTGCCTTTATTGCCTCTTCTGCGTCATCCGGAGAACCGCGAACCAGCGCGGAGACGGTGCCCATTCGTTGTAATCCTTCTGTCTGATTACGACGAATCTCCTGCGGGTGATCGGCAACCGGGGGAGCGGGTTGCGGCGTTCCCTGCAGTGCGCTACAGCCACTGAGAAGAAGCACCAGCAATAAAGCTGCAAACCTGTGCATAACCATATCTCTTTTCCTGATAGCCATAGTGTAGTTGTCTGCGAATTTCGTTTTGGGGGAATGTTCCCGAAGTGTTATCTGGGGCGTAATTTTCGAATGAAAATAGCCTGAAACCGTAACCCAGTTCTCAACATTATGAATCATTCATTCGTACAGGGTCGACAATGATTGAAATTGAAATACGCCGTCTCGGCGACCATGAAATTTTACACGCCATGCCGACGGGGAAACGTGATAAACCGCTGCCAGTTGTGGTTTTTTATCATGGATTTACCTCGTCAAAGCTGGTTTACAGTTATTTTGCGGTGGCGCTGGCGCAGGCCGGTTTTCGTGTCGTCATGCCGGATGCCCCCGATCACGGTGCGCGCTTTACGGGGGATGAACAGGCGCGGCTTGGTCAGTTCTGGCCCATTCTGCACGGCAGTCTGACCGAGTTTTCCGGGCTGCGCGATGCGCTTTATGACGCAGGGCTGGTGGCCGATAACCGGCTGGCGGTTGCCGGGGCCTCGATGGGCGGCATGACGGCGCTGGGGATTATGACGCATCATCCTGAAGTGAGATCCGTCGCCTGTCTGATGGGCTCCGGCTACTTTACGTCGCTGGCGAAGACGCTTTTTCCCCCGCAAGATTTGACGGAAATGACGGCGAGGTTGGCTGACTGGGAAGTGACTCGCGCACTGCCGCGCGTGGCCGATCGTCCGCTTCTGCTGTGGCACGGTGACGCAGATGACGTGGTACCGCCTGACGGCACCTTTCGCCTGCAGCAGGCGCTAAAGCGTGAAGGACTGGACGGCAATCTGACCTGTTTGTGGGAATCGGGCGTCCGCCACCGCATTACGCCAGCGGCGCTGGAGGCCACGGTGGCGTTTTTCCGCCAGCACCTTTAAACCCGCAGGATTTTAACGCCCTGATCTTCCAGTTTCTGGAGGATCTCGGGGTTAGCCCCTTTGCCGGTGATCACCATGTCGATCTGTTCTGCGCGGCTAAACAGCATGCCTGCGCGTTCACCGACTTTACTGCTGTCGACCAGCACGACGAGTTTGCCCACAACGTTCAGCATGTTTTGTTCGGCCATCGCAGTCAGCATATCGGTTTTATATAAACCGTCTGCAGTCAGGCCTTTGCCGCTGGTAAACATCCAGTGCCCGGCGTAAAGACTGTTTTCACTGTCCTGGGGGCTAAGGGTGATGGACTGGCTCTTATTGTACTGGCCGCCCATGATCACCACGCTGTCATGCTCCTGGTCGATAAGATAGTTGGCGAGCGGTAGGTAGTTGGTGATGATCTGCACCGGCTTGCCGCACATCTCGCGGCCCAGCAAAAATGCCGTAGAACCGCAGTTGATGACGACGCTCTCACCCGGGTTCACCAGCTGTGAGGCGGCTCTGGCGATCCGCACCTTTTCATCGTGATTCTGCGCCTGATGGATATTCATTGGCGACCAGCGTGGACGCTGCTGGCTGATGGCTTCTGCACCGTTGCGGACTTTTTTCAGTTTGCCGCTCTCATCCAGCTTGTTAATGTCCCGCCGCGCGGTGGCGGGGGAGATGCCTAAACGTTCGATCACTTTCTCGACGGTGATAAACCCTGTTTGCGCCAGGAGTTCCAGTAAAATTTGATGCCGTTGCGCTTCCGTCATGAGCTATTCCGATAAGAATTGATTTGAAAAGATGATATTTGAAATAGCGTGAAATTACTAAAATAAATATGAAATCGCCAGACTCAGGGTCTGGCGATGTGGCCGGATAATCAGAGGAAGGACTTAAACGGCAGGTCTGGCTCAATAGTAAAGCAATCATCGAAACCGCGTGGGTAGTGGTACTCAAGATTGTCTTTATCCAGCGGCCAGGTGAACTTGCCGCCTACCTGCCAGATAAATGGCTTGAATCCGTACTTCAGGCGGTCTTTTTTCATCTCCCACAGCACGCGAATTTCCTGCGGATCGGCCTGGAAGTTTGACCAGATGTCGTGGTGGAACGGAATCACGACCTTAGTGTTCAGCGCCTCCGCCATACGCAGCATATCGGCGCTGGTCATCTTGTCGGTAATGCCGCGAGGGTTCTCGCCGTAGGAGCCCAGCGCCACGTCAATCTGATGCTCATTACCGTGCTTCGCGTAGTAGTTGGAGTAGTGTGAGTCGCCGCTGTGGTACAGGGAACCGCCAGGGGTTTTGAACAGGTAGTTGACGGCGCGCTCGTCCATGCCGTCCGGCAGAACGCCTGCGGCTTTCTGGTCAGCCGGCAGCGTAATCAGTGCGGTACGGTCAAAGGCATCCAGAGCGTGAATTTCAATGTCTTTGATTTTCACCACGTCGCCCGGTTTCATCACGATGCAGCGCTCTTTTGGCACGCCCCAGCCAATCCAGAGATCCACGCAGGTCTGCGGCCCGATAAACGGCACGTCGTCCGCGCAGTTTTGCATTACTGCCGCCGCCACGTTCACGTCAATATGATCGTTGTGATCGTGGGTGGAGAGCACGGCATCGATTTGGCGAATGGCAAAAGGATCGAGCACAAACGGCGTGGTACGCAGGTTCGGTTGCAGTTTTTCCACGCCGGCCATGCGCTGCATCTGGTGGCCTTTTTTCATCAACGGATTGCCGTGGCTCTGTTTGCCTGTGCCGCACCAGAAATCGACGCAAATATTGGCGCCACCCTCGGATTTCAGCCAGATACCGGTGCAGCCCAGCCACCACATGGCAAAAGTACCAGGAGCAACCTGTTCCTGTTCGATCTCTTCGTTCAGCCAGCTACCCCACTCCGGGAAGGTGCTCAGAATCCATGATTCACGGGTGATGGTGTTCACTTTACTCATCGTTTTGACTCCTGGTTTTAATCAAAAGTAATCATATGGTGATTTGTTGCGATTAACTCTGGCACCATTTGACGTGCTTTGCAATGACAAAAGTGCGTAATTTTAACTGTGCGATATCACAGATACTTCGCTTTATCCTTGTTAGACTATCCGCTGCTAATGATTAATTACATGAATTATAAAGAATAATTCATTTTGTTTGTGCGGTAGTGAAAATCATTACTAACACCATGGAAATAATTTGCGTGATGCGTCACAAATAATCAAATTCAATCTTGTGATGATTATTTGTGATTACTAGAGTGATGACACCAACCACACAGGGATTGCCCCTCGTGTTCTCATTTCTGGAGAGAGTTATGGAGATCCTCTACAACGTCTTTACCGTTTTCTTCAATCAGGTAATGACCAACGCCCCGCTGCTGCTGGGTATCGTGACGTGCCTGGGTTACATCCTGCTGCGTAAAAGCGTCAGCGTGATCATCAAAGGCACGATTAAGACCATTATCGGTTTTATGCTGTTGCAGGCGGGGTCAGGCATCCTGACCAGCACGTTTAAGCCAGTCGTCGCCAAAATGGCGGAGGTCTACGGTATAAACGGTGCAATTTCCGATACTTATGCCTCTATGATGGCCACGATTGACCGCATGGGTGACGCCTACAGCTGGGTGGGTTACGCGGTTCTGCTCGCGCTGGCGCTGAACATTATCTACGTGTTGCTGCGTCGCATTACCGGTATTCGCACCATCATGCTTACCGGTCACATCATGTTCCAGCAGGCGGGTCTGATCGCGGTTTCTCTCTATATCTTCGGTTACCCAATGTGGACCACGATTATCTGCACCGCGGTGCTGGTCTCGCTCTATTGGGGCATCACCTCCAACATGATGTACAAGCCGACCCAGGAAGTGACCGACGGCTGTGGCTTCTCCATCGGCCATCAGCAGCAGTTTGCGGCCTGGGTTGCTTATAAAGTTGCGCCGTGGCTAGGGAAAAAAGAGGAGAGCGTTGAAGACCTCAAGATGCCCGGTTGGCTGAATATCTTCCACGACAACATCGTCTCGACGGCGATTGTGATGACCCTGTTCTTCGGCGCCATTCTGCTCTCCTTTGGCATTGACGTTGTGCAGGCGATGGCGGGCAAAACGCACTGGACGATTTATATCCTGCAGACCGGTTTCTCCTTCGCGGTGGCCATTTTCATTATCACCCAGGGCGTGCGTATGTTCGTCGCCGAGCTCTCTGAAGCCTTCAACGGCATCTCTCAGCGCCTGATCCCGGGAGCCGTTCTGGCAATTGACTGTGCGGCCATCTATAGCTTCGCGCCAAACGCCGTCGTCTGGGGCTTTATGTGGGGCACCGTCGGCCAGCTGATTGCGGTGGGTATCCTGGTGGCCTGCGGCTCCTCAATCCTGATTATTCCTGGCTTTATCCCGATGTTCTTCTCCAACGCCACCATCGGCGTCTTTGCTAACCACTTCGGCGGCTGGCGTGCAGCGCTCAAGATCTGCCTGGTGATGGGGATGGTGGAAATCTTCGGTTGCGTGTGGGCGGTCAAGCTCACCGGTATGAGCGCCTGGATGGGCATGGCGGACTGGTCAATCCTGGCGCCGCCGATGATGCAGGGCTTTGCGTCCGTCGGGCTGGTCTTTATGGCCGTCATCATCCTGATTGCACTGGCTTATATGTTCTTCGCTGGCCGTTCGCTGCGAGCAGAAGAAGATGCAGAAAAACAAACAGCAGAAGTTTCTGCTCACTAAGGAGTTTAGATTATGACCGTACGTATCCTGGCTGTGTGTGGCAATGGGCAAGGCAGCTCCATGATCATGAAGATGAAAGTGGACCAGTTTTTAACCCAGTCAAACATCGACCACACGGTAAACAGCTGCGCAGTGGGTGAATACAAAAGTGAGCTGAACGGCGCAGACATCATCATCGCGTCAACTCACATTGCCGGCGAGATTAGCGTGTCGGGCAACAAATATGTGGTGGGCGTGCGCAACATGCTGTCGCCTGCGGATTTCGGACCAAAACTGCTGGAAGTGATCAAAGAACACTTCCCACAAGACGTGAAGTAAGGACCCGACATGAAACTACGAGATTCGCTGGCAGAGAATGACTCCATCCTTTTGCAGGCTGACGCCAGCACCTGGCAGGAAGCGGTGAAGCTGAGCGTGGATCTGCTGGTTAAGGCGGACGTTGTCGAGCCGCGTTATTACCAGGCCATTCTGGATGGCGTGGCGCAGCACGGCCCCTATTTTGTGATTGCCCCGGGGCTGGCTATGCCGCACGGCCGCCCGGAAGAGGGCGTGAAGAAAACCGGCTTTGCGCTGGTCACGCTGAAAACGCCGCTGGTCTTCAACCATGAAGATAACGACCCGGTCGATATCCTGATCACCATGGCTGCCGTCGATGCAAATACCCACCAGGAGGTGGGCATCATGCAGATCGTCAATCTGTTTGATGATGAAGCCAATTTTGACCGTTTACGCGCCTGCCGTACCGCGCAGGAAGTGCTGGATTTAATTGATAACGCCACTGCGGCGGCCGTTTAAGAGGAATTGAACATGTCATTACCAATGTTGCAGGTTGCGCTGGATAACCAGACGCTGTCCGATGCTTATGAAACCACCCGCCTGATCGCCGAAGAGGTAGACATCATTGAAGTGGGTACCATTCTGTGCGTGGGCGAAGGCGTTCGCGCCGTTCGTGACCTGAAGGCGCTCTACCCGCACAAAATCGTACTGGCTGATGCCAAAATCGCTGACGCGGGCAAAATCCTCTCCCGCATGTGTTTTGAAGCCAACGCCGACTGGGTCACCGTGATCTGCTGCGCGGATATCAATACCGCTAAAGGCGCGCTGGACGTGGCAAAAGAGTTTAACGGCGACGTGCAGATTGAACTGACCGGTTTCTGGACCTGGGAGCAGGCACAGGCGTGGCGCGATGCGGGGATCCAGCAGGTGGTGTACCACCGCAGCCGTGATGCGCAGGCCGCTGGCGTGGCGTGGGGCGACGCGGACATCAGCGCGATTAAACGTCTGGCCGAAATGGGCTTCAAAGTGACCGTGACCGGTGGCCTGGCGCTGGAAGATCTGCCGCTGTTCAAGGGTATCCCGATTCACGTCTTTATCGCGGGTCGTAGCATCCGTGACGCGGCGTCTCCGGTGGAAGCAGCGCGTCAGTTCAAACGCTCAATCGCTCAGCTTTGGGGCTAAGGAGCGGGTATGTTGTCAAAACAGGTTCCGCTTGGCATCTATGAAAAGGCACTCCCTGCGGGGGAGTGCTGGCTGGCGCGGTTACAGCTGGCGAAGCAGCTGGGTTTCGATTTTGTCGAAATGTCAGTGGATGAGACGGATGAACGCCTCTCTCGCCTCGACTGGAGCCGCGAGCAACGTCTGGCGCTGGTGAGCGCCATTGCCGAAACGGGCGTGCGCGTGCCGTCCATGTGCCTGAGCGCTCACCGTCGTTTTCCCCTCGGCAGCGAAGATGATGCCGTGCGGGCGCAGGGGCTGGAGATCATGCGCAAAGCCATTCGCTTTGCTCAGGATGTCGGTATCCGTGTGATCCAGCTGGCGGGTTATGACGTTTACTATCAGGAAGCCAACGATGAAACGCGCCGTCGTTTCCGTGACGGTCTGAAAGAGAGCGTTGAAATGGCAAGCCGCGCGCAGGTGACGCTGGCGATGGAGATCATGGACTACCCGTTAATGAACTCCATCAGCAAGGCACTGGGCTACGCGCACTATCTGAATAATCCGTGGTTCCAGCTCTATCCGGATATCGGCAACCTGTCGGCATGGGATAACGACGTGCAGATGGAGCTGCAGGCGGGCATCGGGCATATCGTGGCGGTGCACGTCAAAGATACCCGTCCAGGCGTGTTTAAAAACGTACCGTTCGGCACCGGGGTGGTGGAGTTCGAACGATGCTTCGAGACGCTCAAGCAGACAGGGTATTGCGGGCCTTACCTGATTGAGATGTGGAGCGAGACGTCTGACGACCCGGCAGCGGAAGTGGCAAACGCGCGGGACTGGGTGCGCGAGCGTATGGCGCGAGCAGGTTTGCTGGAGGTGGAACATGCTTAAGCTTAAACAGCAGGTCTTTGAAGCCAATATGGATTTGCCGCGCTATGGCCTGGTAACGTTCACCTGGGGTAACGTCAGCGCGATTGACCGAGAGCGCGGCCTCATCGTCATTAAACCCAGCGGAGTGGCGTATGAGACCATGAAGGTCGACGATATGGTTGTCGTGGACCTTGAAGGAAACGTCGTAGAGGGACAGTGGCGTCCTTCTTCGGATACCGCTACCCATCTGGCGCTTTATCGACGTTATCCCTCCCTCGGCGGGGTAGTGCATACCCACTCAACCCATGCCACCGCCTGGGCACAGGCTGGGCTTGCCATCCCGGCGCTGGGCACGACGCACGCGGATTACTTCTTCGGGGATATTCCCTGCACGCGCGCGTTAACGCAGGCCGAGGTGGACGGCGAGTACGAGCTCAACACCGGCAAGGTGATTATCGAAACGCTGGGTGAGGCAGAACCGCTGCATACGCCGGGAATTGTGGTGTACCAGCACGGTCCGTTCTCCTGGGGTAAAGATGCTCACGACGCTGTGCATAATGCTGTGGTGATGGAAGAGGTGGCCAAAATGGCGTGGATTGCCCGCGACATTAATCCACAGCTTCAGGGGATTGATGATTACCTGATGAACAAGCATTTCATGCGCAAGCACGGCCCGAATGCCTATTACGGGCAGAAGTAAATAAGTGCTCTGGAATACCGAAAAACAGTTGTAACCGGTGGTATTTCAGAGCCATTTACAAAAAAAGCCCCCGGGCAGGGGGCAACGTAAACTATGGCTATGTTCTCGTTGTTGGCTTTCCTGGTGCTAGCGTTAAAGCGTTATCGGTAAATGTCTGCACTGGCGTGCATATTGCCGTTGCTGCCGGGTTCACGGATTAACATCACGTGGTAATAGGTTGCGCCCTGGGCATCGGTCTCTTCATTTAGTGCCTGATCTGCTTCGCTTTCAGTGGCGAAATTATGATTGATATAGATTACGCCTAAGCTTTGCACATCATCCATGTTCCTGGCCTGCCGGCCGTCTATTTTGATGGCTGCCATCGCGTTTGCACTGAGCAAAAGCGCAGCCATAATGGCTAATGCGATTTTTTTCATGATATGCGCTCCACGACTGCGTGCTGTGAGAGAGGGGATACTCCTTCTTTAATTCAGGTGTTCTCTGATTAAAGTGTAATCATTCATACGGCGGGGATGCGTGACCATTTCTGATGCAGTTGTTCAAAAAAACAACGCTTCCTGGTGTGTTCAATTTTAAATCACCCACTTAGACCCGCTTTACGCTTTGTGCGAATTATTTGTGCAATCAGCTTGAGTTTCCAGGGGCGCGCAAGTATTATGACGCGTCAATTTTTCAGCCGACCTTTAACACGTTCCTTGCCTCCCCGGGCCTCGGCTGACCCAGACAGGAGGCTGAATAATCCGTAAGGAGCAATTCGATGCGTCATTACGAAATCGTTTTTATGGTCCATCCTGACCAGAGCGAACAGGTTCCGGGTATGATCGAGCGTTACTCTGCTGCCATCACTGGTGCAGAAGGTACGATCCACCGTCTGGAAGACTGGGGCCGCCGTCAGCTGGCTTACCCGATCAACAAACTGCACAAAGCACACTACGTTCTGATGAACGTTGAAGCGCCGCAGGAAGTGATCGATGAGCTGGAAACTACCTTCCGCTTCAACGATGCCGTTATCCGCAGCATGGTTATGCGTACCAAAAACGCAGTTACCGAAGCATCTCCGATGGTTAAAGCGAAAGACGAGCGCCGTGAGCGTCGCGATGATTTCGCAAACGAAACCGCAGATGATTCTGATGCTGGGGATTCTGAAGAGTAATTTCTGATGACCAACCGTCTGGCGTTGTCCGGCATCGTATGCAGGGCTCCCCTTCGAAAGGTCAGTCCATCAGGAATTCCGCATTGCCAGTTCGTGCTTGAGCATCGTTCTGTGCAAGAGGAAGCCGGGTTTCACCGGCAGGCGTGGTGCCAAATGCCCGTTATTATTAGCGGACACGAAAACCAGGCCATTACTCACAGTTTAACGGTCGGTAGCGCAGTAATCGTTCAGGGGTTCATCTCTTGCCACAAGGCAAAGAACGGCCTGAGCAAAATGGTTCTGCATGCCGAGCAGATTGATTTGATAGATTCTGGAGACTAGCCATATGGCACGTTATTTCCGTCGTCGCAAGTTCTGCCGTTTCACCGCGGAAGGCGTTCAAGAGATCGACTATAAAGATATCGCAACGCTGAAAAACTACATCACCGAAAGCGGTAAGATTGTCCCAAGCCGTATCACCGGTACTCGTGCAAAATATCAGCGTCAGCTGGCTCGCGCTATCAAACGCGCTCGCTACCTGTCCCTGCTGCCGTACACTGATCGTCATCAGTAATCGGGCACGGTCCATTAATACGACTTTAAGAGGATAAGGTAATGCAAGTTATTCTGCTTGATAAAGTAGCAAACCTGGGCAGCCTGGGTGATCAGGTAAACGTTAAAGCGGGTTACGCTCGTAACTTCCTGGTTCCACAGGGTAAAGCTGTTCCAGCTACTAAGAAAAACGTAGAGTTTTTCGAAGCACGTCGTGCTGAACTGGAAGCCAAACTGGCTGACGTTCTGGCGGCTGCTAACGCTCGCGCTGAAGCAATCAACGCACTGGGCACCGTTACCATCGCGTCTAAAGCTGGCGACGAAGGTAAACTGTTCGGTTCCATCGGTACCCGCGATATCGCTGATGCAGTGACTGCAGCAGGCGTTAAAGTGGCTAAGAGCGAAGTTCGCATGCCGAACGGCGTTCTGCGTACCACTGGTGAGCACGAAGTTGACTTCCAGGTTCACAGCGAAGTGTTCGCTAAACTGGTTGTTAACGTTGTAGCTGAGTAATTTTTTACTCTGCTCACGTTGAAACGCCGGCCTTGTGCCGGCGTTTTGCTTTTTAAAGAACCAGGTCCTTAACGCGCCCGGACAAAACTGCCGTCCGGCTGGCGGGTAAACAGCACCTGCTGACCATTTCCTGTATCAATCGTTAAGCCTGTCACCACACCGCTGGCATTCTGGCGAATCTGTACCATCTGACCATTCTGCAGGTTACTGAGCGGCTTCCCCGCACCTTCCACTTTTGCCATGGCATACACGTCAGTCGGCGGCAGGTTGTGATCGCGGAAAAGCTGCGCCAGGGTTTTACCCGGCTCGACGCGATAGGAGCGCCACTGCTGCTCAATGCCCGTAGGCTGCTGAGCCTGCTGCTCTACCGGGGCGGAGGTTTGAGCCTGATCTTCCTGGACGGGTTCCGGTTCAACCGGCGCGACCTGACCCGGATCGTTCGAAGGGGTCACCAGCTGCGTTTGCATCGGCTGTGCATCAGGCTGCGGCCGCGTTTGCGACTGAATATCCAGTTGTGCATTGCGGGTGACAGGGGCGGTATCGACATCATCACCGCCGGAAGGAAGCAGGAAGCCTACGATCACCATCAGCGCACCAATGATAATCCCTCTGCGATGCAGGGGAGGCAGCGGGTCCATAATGCGAAAATCGTCCGGCGCCTGCCAGATTTTCGCCAGGGTAGGTTTCAGTTCAAATCGCCCGGGCATGGCTCTCCTCCTGCTCCGCGTCTTTTTTATCCTGTGCATCGAAGTATAGTTTGCTAACTGCCTGAACGGCGTAGCAAACCCGACATCCGTGACATCAGTTCGGGATTAATCCTGGTTGTCTCTATTGTTTCTGTTTCGTCGCGGTTTGTCACCTTAACTTCAGACAAAGTTTTACCCATAAGGGCATGGCTGCTATGCTGCCCGCTACTTTAAATGTGATGGAAGGAAAACCCATGACCACCCCGACTTTTGACACTATCGAAGCGCAGGCAAGTTACGGTATCGGCTTGCAGGTAGGACAGCAGCTGAGCGAATCCGGCCTGGAAGGTCTGTTACCAGAAGCGCTGGTGGCGGGTATCGCTGACGCGCTGGAAGGTAAACAGCCTGCTGTTCCGGTTGACGTTGTTCACCGCGCGCTGCGTGAAATTCATGAACGTGCTGACGCTGTGCGTCGCGCGCGTTTCGAAGAGATGGCGGCCGAAGGCGTGAAATATCTGGAAGAGAACCGTGAGCGTGAAGGCGTGAACAGCACCGAGTCTGGCCTGCAGTTCCGCGTGATCAACCAGGGCGACGGCGCAATCCCGGCACGTACCGACCACGTTCGCGTACATTATACCGGTAAACTGATCGACGGCACCGTGTTTGACAGCTCCGTGGCGCGTGGCGAACCGGCAGAATTCCCGGTCAACGGCGTGATCGCAGGCTGGATTGAAGCGCTGACCCTGATGCCAGTTGGCTCCAAATGGGAACTGACTATTCCGCACAACCTGGCTTACGGCGAGCGTGGTGCTGGCGCATCCATCCCGCCATTCAGCACCCTGGTATTTGAAGTCGAGCTGCTGGAAATCCTGTAATCGACTTTTCTTATTTCCTCTCTCCGTTCGGGGAGAGGAAAATAGTGATAAAACCTATAGTTACGACGTTATCAATATTTTATCTTGCAAACGAAACTTTTGCGTGTATTTTTGTGAGCTGTTTCGCGCTGTATGAGTGATATGACACTCACTTTCAACATATTATTAACATAATATCTAAATCATAGTATTCATCCCGCCGATTCTTACCTAATATCGATAAGCCCTTACAAGGGGAACGTCATCTTTTGACGTATTTAAAGGCCAGAAGAGCCTTAACAACACAGACAGGCATAAACAGGAAAAATTACATGGTAGATCAGGTCAAAGTCGCCGCTGCAGAAGAGGCGACGTCTGAACAGTCGCTACGGCGCAATCTCACAAACCGTCATATTCAGCTTATCGCCATAGGTGGGGCCATCGGGACCGGGCTGTTTATGGGGTCAGGCAAAACCATCAGTCTTGCCGGGCCGTCGATCATCTTCGTTTATATGATCATTGGTTTCATGCTGTTCTTCGTGATGCGGGCAATGGGTGAATTGCTGCTCTCGAACCTCGAATACAAATCCTTCAGCGACTTCGCGTCTGACCTGCTCGGTCCATGGGCAGGCTATTTCACCGGCTGGACCTACTGGTTCTGCTGGGTTGTTACCGGTATGGCGGACGTCGTGGCGATTACCGCCTACGCACAGTTCTGGTTCCCGGGACTGTCAGACTGGGTGGCCTCGCTGGCGGTTATCGCTTTGCTGCTGAGCCTCAACCTCGCCACCGTAAAAATGTTCGGTGAGATGGAGTTCTGGTTCGCGATGATCAAGATTGTCGCTATCGTGGGGCTGATTGTTGTGGGCCTGGTGATGGTACTGACGCACTTCCAGTCGCCAACCGGCGTACAGGCGTCATTTACCCATCTGTGGAATGACGGCGGCTGGTTCCCGAAAGGCATCAGCGGCTTCTTTGCCGGCTTCCAGATTGCGGTGTTCGCGTTTGTGGGCATTGAGCTGGTGGGAACCACGGCGGCCGAAACTAAAGATCCCGAGAAGTCTCTCCCGCGCGCCATTAACTCGATTCCGGTTCGTATCATCATGTTCTACGTCTTTGCGCTGATCATCATTATGTCCGTGACGCCGTGGAGCTCCGTGGTGCCGAGCAAGAGCCCGTTCGTTGAACTGTTTGTGCTGGTAGGGCTGCCCGCTGCGGCAAGCCTGATTAACTTCGTCGTGCTGACCTCTGCGGCGTCGTCCGCGAACAGCGGCGTGTTCTCAACCAGCCGTATGCTGTTTGGTCTGGCGCAGGAGGGCGTGGCGCCGAGCGCCTTTGCGAAACTGTCTAAGCGTGCGGTACCGGCGAAAGGGTTGACTTTCTCCTGCATGTGCCTGCTGGGCGGCGTGGTCATGCTCTACGTGAACCCAAGCGTGATTGGCGCGTTCACTATGATCACCACGGTCTCTGCAATCCTGTTTATGTTCGTCTGGACCATTATCCTCTGCTCGTACCTGGTGTACCGCAAACAGCGTCCACACCTGCATGAGAAGTCGATCTACAAGATGCCGCTGGGCAAGCTGATGTGCTGGGTGTGCATGGCGTTCTTCGTTTTCGTGCTGGTGCTGCTGACGCTGGAAGATGATACCCGTCAGGCGCTGATTGTTACGCCGCTGTGGTTTATCGCGCTGGGGCTGGGCTGGGTGTTTATCGGTAAGAAACGTATGGCAGGCGTAAGATAAAAGCAAAACGGCAACTTCAGTTGCCGTTTTTAGTTTTTGCACCCTCTCCCTGTGGGAGAGGGCATCAGGCCGCAGCGGCTTTTTTTATTCCCCAGCTAATGCCCGCGGGAACAACACGTTGTTCTCAAGACTGATGTGTTCCATCAGGTCATCGATCATCTCGTTAATGCCGTTGTACATCGCTTTCCAGGTGGTGCACGCCTCTGGCGGCGGTGTGACGTTGTGGGTGGTGTGTTTGATCACTTCCAGCAGTTCGCCCGCATCATCATGCTCGCTTTCCATCACGCTAATCGGACCCATTGCCTGGCTGCCCATTCCCTGTTTAATCATCGGGAAAAGGATCTGTTCTTCTTTCATCATGTGGCTGGAAAGCTCTTCGTGCAGCATGGTCAGATATTTCGCCAGACCGCGGGGTACGGAAGGTTTGTCAGCATGTACGCGCTCGACTTTGGTCGCCTGCAGGATCAGCTCCGGCAGTTGCTCCCGGTGGCGATCGTGGTAACGCACAATAATGTGGTCGATGATTTCTGCGAGCGGGGCGGTACGCCAGTCTTTATCAACAGGCTGTTCGGCCAGTTGCGCCAGCTCTGCTTCAATCACCTCCACATCCAGCTCCTTACGTGAGGCCGCTCGCGCGAGGGTTTGCTTACCGCCGCAGCAGTAATCCATATCGTATTTACGGAACAGCGCAGAAGCGCGAGGGATGGAGAGCGCCAGCTCGCCGAGGGGTTGGTCGCGAAAGGCCATAGCAGTTACCTCGTCATCAAGAATATAAGGTGCATTTTAAATGCATCTTTATGGCGGCGCTATAACCCTTTAGAGGGAAGGGTAAAAGTGAGACGTAAGTCACAAAAAATTATCCGGGTTAACGCCCTGAATGGACTCAGGAAAGTGGTTTAGAAAGTTTTTAAAGGTGGAGAAACAGTAAACAACCCGCCTTGCCTGCCGATATATCCACGTCAGACAAACCTGCATATAACAAAGGCAACGTATGTTTAAACGTATAAAAGTTATTACTCTTCTTATTTCGGTGCTGCTTGTACTCGGCATCATGCAAGTGATTTCCGCGGGGATCTTTATCAACGCGCTGAACAACGATAAAGACAATTTCACCGTGTCGCAGCTCTCCAGCAAGAATGTGGCGGAGTTTACCGATGCGTGGATCAGCCTGAACCAGGCGCGCGTGACGCTGAACCGTGGGATGCTGCGTCTGCAAAGCAGCATGGCTTCACAGATTAACGGTGGTCAGCTCAATGAGCTGGTCAACACGGCGAAAAATCTGCTGGCTGATGCGCAGGTCCATTACGATAAATACTATGCCCTGCCGAATACGCCGGGCCTGGACGAGAATCTGGCGAAGCGACTGGAGGAGCAATACCGCATTTACTCCTCAACGCTGACGCAAATGAACGTGCTGCTGAGCCAGGGCAATCTGGAAGACATGTTCAAGCAGAACGCTGAGCAAAAACAGACTGCGATGCAGGCGGTTTATCGCGAGTGGCGCGAAGCACAGGCAACGCTTACCGATAAAGGCATTCAGGACAATGAAAGCGACTACAAACGCATTCTGTGGATCCTCTCTGCGGTAATGCTGCTGGTCATTGTGGTGATTATTTCCAGCTGGATCGCCATGCGACGCGTGCTGCTGCTGCCTCTGGAAGAGGTGATCAACCATATTCGCGCCATTGCGGCAGGGGATTTAACCCAGCCGATTCAGGCTGACGGTAAGAACGAAATGGCGATCCTGGCGCGCAACGTGCAGGAGATGCAGACCTCGCTGGCGAACACCGTTGGCGTGGTGCGTGAAGGTGCCGACACCATCTACACCGGAGCCGGTGAAATTTCTGCCGGGAGTAACGACCTTTCTTCCCGTACTGAGCAGCAGGCGGCTTCCCTGGAAGAAACGGCAGCCAGCATGGAACAGCTGACGGCCACCGTGAAGCAGAACGCCGATAACGCCCGTCAGGCTTCCCGTCTGGCACTGGATGCCTCCTCAACGGCGAAGAAGGGCGGGAACGTGGTGGAAGGTGTCGTGCGCACGATGGACGAAATCGCCACCAGTTCCAGTAAAATTGCGCAAATTACCAACGTAATCGACGGTATTGCTTTCCAGACCAACATTCTGGCGTTGAACGCGGCGGTAGAGGCTGCGCGTGCAGGTGAACAGGGCCGTGGCTTTGCGGTGGTCGCAGGGGAAGTACGTACCCTCGCCCAGCGCAGTGCTCAGGCGGCGAAAGAGATCAAAGCGCTGATCGACGATTCCGGCGTGCGCGTGAACGCCGGCTCGCAGCTGGTTAACGAAGCCGGGGCGACGATGGCGGAGATCGTCAATGCGGTCACCCGCGTGACGGACATTATGGGCGAAATCGCCTCAGCCTCTGACGAGCAGAGCCGCGGTATCGACCAGGTGGGCCAGGCGGTGGCTGAAATGGATCGCGTGACCCAGCAGAACGCCTCGCTGGTCGAGGAGTCTGCGGCCGCGGCGGCCGCGCTGGAAGATCAGGCTGCACGCCTGAATGACGCGGTGGCGGTGTTTAAAATTACCCGTAATCAGGCGGTCAAAGCCGCGCCGGTGAAAACCTACGTGCCGAAAGCGCAGCCCGCAGCGAGCGTGCCTGAAGCGAACTGGGAAACGTTTTAACCTGGTGCCGGGTGGCGCTGACGCTTACCCGGCCTACAAAATCGCTCCGTGTAGGCCGGGTAAGGCGTAGCCGCCACCCGGCAAAAATCACACTTCTGATGCTGACACAACCCTCGGTTTTTCCGGCTTCGCTCTCACCGCCATCACCACCCCAACGACCAGCAACACAATCCCACAGGCCGTTAATACAGGCGGTACGCTCTGGCGCATCAGGAAGGTATAAAGCAGCCCGGCCAGGGTTTCGAAAACAATCAGCGGCCCCAGGATCACCGTTGGCAGTTTCTGGCTGGCAATGTTCCAGCACAGCGCGCCCACCCAGGAACACAGCACCGCAATCGCCACCATCAGGGCAACAAATACCCACGGTCTGGGTCCGAAGGGTTGGGCGAAATCGGGCTGTTGATGGCCTAACCAGAGGCACGCCCCAACATATCCCAGCAGTGAAACGGGCAATGTGACCAAGGCCTGAGCCGTCGCCCACATCATCGGATGCTTGTCCGGGTTCTCACGCAGCCAGCGCGCATTGCGCAGGGCATACCATGCCCAACACGCCACGGAAACGAACGCCAGCAGAATGCCGGAGCCGTAACGCCACAGATCAAAGTCCTCCAGCCCATGACGCAGCTCGGCAATATTGACGCATATCAGCCCTACGGCGGTACACAACAGCGCAGGCACCATTTTTGGCCACGCCAGTTTGCCATCGCGGTGGCTATAGAGCAGGTTAGCAAAGATGGGGATGACAACCGGCAGTGTGCCGATAATCATGGTCGAGACCGGGGCCCCGGTGCGTTGAATGGCACTCGCCAGGCAAACGTAATAGATGAGGTTGCCCATCATGGTCAGCGCCAGCGCGGTGCGCCAGTCCTGACGGCTAAGCTGACGCAGGCGCGCGCGTCCCAGCCATGCCAGAGGTAAGGCTATCAGCCCCAGCGCCAGATAACGTCCGGTCGACTGCAGTATTGCCGGGTATTCGGGCACGATCAGCGGGCCAACAAAAATCAGCCCCCACATCATCCCTGCCAGCAGGGCATACAACACGCCACTAATCATTTTTCCATCCCTATTGCTTCACGTTGCGCTCAGTGTAGGAGGGGCAAATGCGCGCGTATTGTATGAGATTGCGCATTAGCGCCGGGTGACCTGCTTCTGGTAGCGCACGGGCGTAATGCCGTAGCGGCGGGTAAATGCCCGGGTCAAATGTGACTGGTCGGTCAGCCCCGTCGCCGCAGCGACCTCAGCTGCGGGCATGCCGTGGGTGAGGAACGCTTTGGCGCGCCACAGGCGGATAGCCATCAGCATCTGGTGCGGCGTAACGTGGAAATAGGCTTTGAACTGGCGCTGAAAATGATACGGACTGAGCGAAACGACGTTGGCCAGCTCATCCAGCGTCAGGGAGTGCATATAGTTGTCATGCAGATACTCGCGCACACGTTCGAAGCGGTGCGCACCTTCCTGAACCACCGGCGCGTGATGGGCCAGGGGCTGAAAGGTCTCAATCAGATCCAGCAATAATCCTTTTTGCGCCAGCGGATCGTCCGTATGCCACAGGCCGTAGATGAGCCTGCCGATTTGCTGCGAGCGCTGGGGGTCAAAACGGGTCACCTCGCTGAACCACCAGTGCCGGAGGCCGGTTACCTCTTCCAGCAGGTCAGGTTCGATGTAAACCATCCGGTAGCGCCAGCCGCCTTCGGTGGCGGATTCCCCGGTGTGGATCTCGTCCGGGTTCATGGTAACGACGGATTTCTCCGGCGCGAGGTGCTGGGTACCGCGATAGCGAAAACGTTCGGCACCGGTTTCAATCGTGCCGATCCCGAAGGCTTCATGGGTGTGAGGCTCAAAGGCGTAGCGGGAAATATGCGCGTGATAGAGTTCGATGCCCGGCACCTGCGCCAGATGGCGAAAGCGCGCGCTGTCTCTCTCATCAATGAACTGTTCCGGTACGCCTTGCACGTTGAGCCTCCTCGTGGTCATCGCTTCATTATCAGAGATGACCCGAGGGGATGCCACAAAAAATAACCAATCTGTAACAATTACAGAATGGCTTTAATGCTCTCCGCCAGCGGCGTGGTCGGGCGGCCGAGCAGTGTGCTCAGGGTATGGCTGTCGTCAAACAGGCCGCCTTTGGATGCACCCACGTCGGAGTCCGCGAGCATATCCGCCAGCCCCGCAGGTAGACCCACCCCCTTCAGCGCGGCGGCAAAATCGGCTTCGCTGAGATTCTGATAGGTCACCGGCTTCCCGCTCTGTTTGCTGAGTTCAGCCGCCAGCTCGCTCAGCGTCCAGCCTTGGTCGCCAGCCAGTTCATATACCTTGCCAGCATGACCCTCTTCAGCGATCACTTTGGCTGCGGCAGCGGCGTAGTCTGCACGGGTTGCAGAGGCAATTTTGCCTTCGCCTGCCGCACCTATAAACACGCCATGCTCAATCGCCGGTGGCGCGCTTGCCAGATAGTTTTCGGTATACCAGCCATTGCGCAGCAGGGCATAAGGAATGCCGGACGCCGCCAGCGCTTTCTCCGTCTCGACGTGTTCAACGTGCAGGCCCAGCGGGGAGCGATCCGCATGCAGCAGGCTGGTGTAGGCGATGAATTTCACGCCAGCGGCTTTGGCGGCGTTAATGACGTTCTGATGTTGGGTTGCACGCTGGCCGACTTCGCTGGAGGAGATCAGCAGCAGCTTATCCACGCCGCTCAGCGCGGCGGTGAAGGCGGCTTCGTTCGTGTAATCCGCCTGACGAACTACAATTCCCTGCTGGCTTAAGGCGTCGGCTTTCGCCGGGTTACGGACAATGGCGACAATCTCGTTTGCCGGAACCGTTTTCAGTAGTTCTTCAATAACGTATTGGCCAAGCTGGCCGGTAGCGCCGGTAATCGCAATCATGATGAATCTCCTTCGTGTTTGTCTGGTGTTATGGCACACTAGCACCATAGCTAACTTTTAGTAAGTACGTACAAAAAGGTAAGTATGAAAACAACGATACCGACACTCAGCGAACAAATGCGCGATGGCAACCTCTTTGCGGAACAGTGTCCTTCCCGGGAGGTGCTCAAACACGTTACCAGCCGCTGGGGCGTGCTGATTCTGCTGGCCCTGCGTCAGGGAACGCATCGCTTCAGCGATCTGCGCCGCAAAATGGGCGGGGTAAGCGAAAAGATGCTGTCCCAGTCGCTTCAGGCGCTGGAGCAGGACGGGTTTGTCGATCGCGTGTCATATCCGGTTGTGCCGCCGCACGTAGAGTATAGCCTGACGCCGATGGGGATTGAGGTCAGTGAGAAAGTGGCTGCGCTGGCGGACTGGATTGAGGTGAATACGCCGAAGGTGATGGCGAATCGGGACGATCGGGCGGCGTGACATGCCGGGTGGCGGCTTCGCCTTACCCGGCCTACCCGATCTCGTAGGTCGGGTAAGCGAAGCGCCACCCGACACAATCACCGCGACTTGCTTAGGTCAACCTGATAAATCGCGAAGCCAATATCATCGGTCGCCACCTTCTTCATCGGATACAGCGCCTTATCCTTAATGAACGCGGCGGCCTTATCGGACGGTGACGTTTCAAAGCGGATATCCAGTTTCGTATCGCTGTGGATCGGTGCCAGACGCCAGTTGTTATCCACGGCCGGGTGAATTTCGCCCGCCTTCTTCGACTCAGCACTGATCCACGCCGCCAGTACCGAGCGGTTTTCGTCCGGTGAAGCAAAGGCGATGTGGTTATCTCCCGTACCGGCAAACTTACCGCCATAGGCGCGGTAGTTATTGGTTACCACCAGGAAGGTGGCATTCGGATCGATCGCCTTACCGTTGAAGGTCAGGTTTTTGATGCGCTCGGCCTGCGGGTTAATGGCCTGGCACTCGCCGTCATATTTCGCGGGTTGGGTAACGTCAATCTGATAATTCACGCCATCGATCACGTCAAAGTTATAGGTTCGGAAGCCATCCCAGTTAATCAGTGACTGCGGTTTACTGCTCTTCGGATCGATCTGGTTAAACTGTCCGGCAGAGCACTCCAGCCATTCCTTCACTTCTTTACCCGTCGCTTTCACCACCACCAGCGTGTTCGGATAGAGATAGAGATCGGCGGCGTTACGGAACGTCAGCTGGCCTTTCTCAACTTCGACATAGCTTGCCGGGTCGTTCTTACGCCCGCCAACTTTGAATGGCGCAGCGGCAGACAGCACCGGCAGTTTTGCCAGATCCGGATCGCCCTGAACAAAGTGTTCGGCATAGGCCTTCTGCGCCATGTTGACGACCTGAACGGTTGGGTCATCCTGCACCAGCGCCAGGAAGCTATACATATTATCGGCGGATTGGCCGATCGGCTTGCTGACGAATTCGCGGGTGGCGTCGTGATCGTGCTTCAGCACGTCGACCAGTTTTTTATCTTCAGCGGCCAGTGATTTTTTAGCCGCAGCGTCGTAAATCGGACGCGCCTCTGCTTTTGACTGAGTGACCTTCCAGCTGCCGCCGTCGTTATTGAGTACCAGATCCACCACCCCAAGGTGGTCGCCCCACATGCCCGGCATCACCGACGGCACGCCATTGAGCGTCCCTTTCTCGATGTCTGCGCCCTTAATGCTGGCAAAGTCCTTACCCGGGAAGACCGCGTGGGCGTGGCCGAACAGGATCGCATCGACGCCCGGGACTTCACTCAGATAATAAACGGAGTTTTCCGCCATGGCCTGATACGGGTCGGCGGAGAGTCCCGAGTGCGCAACCACCACCACCAGATCTGCCCCTTTTTCGCGCATTTCCGGCACGTATTTGCGCGCAGTTTCGGTAATATCGTTAACGGTCACTTTACCGGCGAGGTTGGCTTTATCCCAGGTCATGATTTGCGGTGGCACGAAGCCGATATAGCCGATTTTAAGCGTCTGTTTTTTACCGTCCTGATCGACAACCTCGGTCTCTTTAATCAGATAGGGGGTAAAGAGCGGCTTCTGCGTCTTAACGTCGATGATGTTGGCGTTAACGTAGGGGAATTTTGCGCCAGCCAGCGCATCGTGCAGGTACTTCAGGCCGTAGTTAAATTCGTGGTTGCCCAGGTTGCCGACGGCATAATCCAGCGTATTCATCGCCTTATAAACGGGATGGATCTCGCCTTTCTTTAGCCCCTTCGCGGCCATGTAATCCCCGAGTGGACTACCCTGAATAAGATCGCCGTTGTCCACCAGCACGCTATTTTTCACTTCACCCCGCGCGGCATCGATCAAACTTGCCGTGCGGACCAGACCGAATTTTTCGGTAGGGGTATCTTTGTAGTAATCGAAGTCCATTATGTTGCTGTGCAGATCGGTCGTTTCCAGAATACGCAGATCTACCGTCGCCGCCTGCACGCTCGCTGCAATCAGCGTCGCCAGAAGCGTTGCACTAAACTTAATCATCAGAGGAGTCCTTTTTTCGATCCATGCCACAAAAGAGTATGTATCTATAGCGTGTTGCTTACAGAAATGTGAATCCTGACAGAAAAAAGCGTACTGAAACCGGAATTGCTTCACAGATAGCGGAATTGTTCACATTACGATATAACTAAAACAATGAGTTAACCTCACTGCGTTAACAAAGAGGTGGAGAATGCTAGATAAAATTTGTCAACTCGCACGGGATGCGGGGGATGCCATCATGCAAGTGTATGACGGTGCAAAACCGATGGAGGTCGTCAGTAAAGCGGACGACTCCCCGGTCACGGCGGCGGATATCGCTGCGCATAAGGTCATTATGAACGGTTTACAGGCGCTGACGCCGGACATCCCCGTTCTGTCTGAAGAAGCGCCGCAGAGCTGGGATGAACGCCAGCACTGGCAGCGCTACTGGCTGGTCGATCCGCTGGACGGTACCAAAGAGTTCATCAAGCGCAACGGGGAGTTCACCGTTAATATCGCCCTGATTGAAAAGGGAAAGGCGGTGCTCGGCGTGGTTTACGCCCCGGTGATGAAGGTGATGTACAGCGCGGCGGAAGGTAAAGCCTGGAAGGAGGAGTGCGGCGTTCGTAAGCAGATCCAGGTGCGCGATGCGCGCCCACCGCTGGTGGTGATTAGCCGCTCGCACAGCGACAGTGAACTGCAGGAGTACCTGCAGCTGCTGGGGGAACACCAGACGACGTCGATTGGTTCATCGCTGAAATTCTGCCTGGTGGCGGAAGGACAGGCGCAGCTTTATCCGCGCTTTGGGCCGACTAACGTCTGGGATACGGCGGCAGGGCACGCGGTTGCAGCGGCCGCCGGGGCGCATGTTCATGACTGGCAGGGCAAGCCGCTGGACTATACCCCGCGTGAATCCTTCCTCAACCCCGGCTTCCGCGTCTCGATTTATTGAGCCAACAGCTTGTGCAGCAGGGCGACGACCTGCTGCACCTCTTCCTGGGTCAACGCGCCGTCTTTCACCCACTGGACGCGACCTTCCTTATCCAGCACGATAATCGCGGAACTCTCTTCCTCCAGCTGCCAGGCCTTACGGGTGACTCCGTTGCTGTCGACGATAAACTGCGACCACGGATAGAGCTTCTTATTACTCTCAAGGCTTGAACGCACAAACATCCCGGAGCCGGGAATCGCGTCATCGGTGTTCACAATCGTGGTGGTCTGGTAGCGATCGTGCGGGAATTTTGCGGCCTTGATCGCTTCCACCAGGTTGGCATTTTTCTCTTTTGCAGATGTACGACCGGCAATATGTTGTACAACTCTCACTTTGCCTGCGAGCTGCGCGCTATTCCAGGCTTTATAGCTAAACTTATCATTGTCGAGAATCAATTCTCCCCGGTCAGCAATGCCGACTGGCGGGACACGTTGTCCTTTTTCAATGTTGTGAGCGCAAGCCCACAGGGGCAGCAGCAGACAAGCTGCTGCAAGGATGTTACGTAGGGTCATGGCGTTTCCTTATTGTTTGCAGGTGATCCGACCACTTGGTCTTACGCTTTTAATCATAAGTGCGATCAATGTGGTTTTCCCGCAATCCCAATGCCAGTTTGCGGGTGAACGCACATATCCATGAAAAAACGACGGCTTATACTGCTCTCAGTCACGCTTTGCAAAGATTATTCTGAATAATTGTAATCAAACGGTAAATAAACTTATGCACACTGGGTAACACCGTAGTTCTGGTCTATAGTCATTGGGCATCAAAATTTGCGCTCAGGACAGTCGGGCCGATTGTGGCACCGCAAGAGCGTATGATTCGCAGGAGATACAAGAATGAAAATTTTCCAACGCTACAACCCGCTTCAAGTGGCGAAGTACGTGAAGATCCTGTTCCGTGGACGGTTGTACATCAAGGATGTTGGCGCTTTTGAATTTGATAAGGGCAAGATTCTTATCCCAAAAGTGAAGGACAAACAGCACCTGTCTGTGATGTCCGAAGTCAACCGTCAGGTTATGCGTCTGCAAACTGAGATGGCTTAACCAACGTGCTATGCAGTAGTTAAAAAGACGGCTCCCAATGGGAGCCGTTGATGTATATGGGTCTTACGCCGACACCTTATCTTCTGCGTCAGGCATCCGCGGCACCAGCACGGTCGGTTTGTTGTCGATGCGCGTCACCAGCAGCTGGTCGATGCGGTAGTTATCAATGTCCACCACCTCAAACTTGTAGCCGGAGAACTTCACCGAATCGGTACGTTTCGGGATTTTGCGCAGCATAAACATCATAAAGCCGCCGATGGTTTCGTAATTACCGGACTGCGGGAACTCGTCGATGTCCAGCACGCGCATGACGTCTTCAATCGGTGTACCGCCATCAATCAGCCACGAGTTATCGTCACGCTGAACAATCTGCTCCTCCAGCCCCTGGCCCACCAGGTCGCCCATCAGCGTGGTCATCACGTCGTTCAGCGTAATGATCCCCACCACCAGCGCGTATTCGTTCATGATGACGGCGAAGTCTTCCCCGGCGGTTTTGAAACTTTCCAGCGCTTCCGAGAGCGTCAGGGTGTCTGGCACGATCAGGGTGTTGCGGATCTGCACGCCGCTGTTGAGCGCCAGGCTCTGGTTTGCCAGCACGCGGTTGAGCAGGTCTTTGGAGTCGACGTAACCGATGATGTGGTCGATATCTTCATTACAGACCAGGAACTTAGAGTGTGGATGCTGTGCCACTTTGTTCTTAAGGCTCTGCTCATCCTCATGCAAATCGAACCAGATAATGCTTTCACGGCCCGTCATGGAAGAGGGCACGGTACGGGATTCCAGTTCGAATACGTTCTCAATGAGCTCGTGTTCCTGCTTACGCAGCACCCCGGCCAGCGCGCCAGCTTCCACCACCGCATAGATGTCGTCAGAGGTGATGTCGTCTTTACGCACCATGGGCAGCTTGAAGATGCGGAAAATCACGTTTGCCAGGCCGTTGAAGAACCATACCAGCGGACGGAACACGAACAGGCAGAAGCGCATCGGGTTGATGATACGCAAAGCCACAGCTTCTGGCGCAATCATACCGATGCGTTTCGGGGTCAGGTCAGCGAAGAGGATGAACATGCCGGTAACTAGCGTGAAGGAGAGAATAAAGCTCAACTGCTCGGCCAGTTCGGCGGACATGTACTGCACAAACAGGCTGTAAAACGCCGGCGAAAACGCTGCATCGCCCACGATACCGCCGAGAATGGCGACCGCGTTCAGGCCAATCTGCACCACGGTGAAGAAGGTGCCGGGGTTCTCCTGCATTTTGAGAATGCGGGAGGCGTTGATGTTGCCTTCATCAGCAAGCAGCTTCAGTTTGATTTTACGGGAGGCGGCCAGCGAAATCTCCGATATCGAGAAAAATGCACTGACGGCAATCAGACAAAGTATTACTAAAATACTGTTTAACATAGTTTATCCGGCTTCTCGCCAGATCCTCAGAAGGGGAATTGATACCATTTGTGTGAAAACACGTAGAACGTCAGCCCGTAGCGTTGAGCTGATTATTTCAGCGGGTAGTATAGCGTAAAGAGATGTAAATCTGCCAGAGGTCACATTTTGGCATAAAAACAGACCGGACAGTGGAGTGCTGCCCGGTCTGCGCGGTTATTTCACGGGAGATAAATGGGCGCTTCCCACCGTCTGTCGTGTGGCGTCGCCTCCCCACACCTGGTCATACTCGTATCCGGTTAACTGCTTGATGATCACCCGAGTCCTGGCGTCGCAATCGCGGTAATCTCCGCCAAGTTTCCGCCGGGCAATCTCCTTGAGAAGCAACTTATGCGTCTCGCGGGTGAGCTTAAACTTATAGGTAGTGAAGAAACTCACCGCCAGAAGCGCCGCGGTGGCGAAAATCATCAGGCCGATAATGGCCCCCAGCGCGCTTTCCGGTTGTGCGCCACTGCCTTTCACGAAACCGGACTCCTGCAGCACCAGACCAATAATCATGATGGCAATAGCCACGGTACTTTTGCGGGTCAGGACCATCACACCGGCAAAAATCCCTTCGCGTCGCTGCTGCGTCACCATCTCGTCGATATCCGGAATGAAGCTGTAGATATTCCACGGAATGTAGTAAAGGCCGGAGCGGGCGGCACCCAGCAAGATAAAGACCGCCGAGAACAGCAGCGTCGGCACCTGCGTTTCGGTAAGGTAGACCGTAAACAGGAATACCAGCACGCAGAAAATACAGCCGTAGGAGAGGCGGAGCGCGGCGGAAGGAGTCACATTCAGCCGGTTCAGCAACAGCATAAACCCGTATGTGCCCGGCACCGAGGCGAAGGCCGCAATGCTCAGCCAGCCAGATACCGCTGCCGCATCCTGGCTCAGGCAATACACGACATAATAGGTAAAGACCGAACCGAATACGTCCATCGCCGTAAACGAAAAGATATAAATAATGATATGCAGCCGGAACGCGCGAATGCGGAATGAAGAAAAGAGATCCAGAACCAGATATTTCAGGTGATTGAGTATCCCGCTGCTGCGCTGGTTATCCACTTTAAAATCGGACTCTTGCTGCACATCTTTGGCTTCCCAGGTGGTGTACCAGGTAATAAATACCGCAATGCAAAATACGCAGGAAAATATCAGCCCGGTAAGGGTATAGGTAAACGGATTATCTTTACCCGTGAACTGCATAATGACGCCGGGGACGGAAACCGCAAGAAATCCCCCGAGCTGAGAGCAGATCATGCGCACGCCGGAAAGGCGGCTACGCTCTTCATAGCGGTTTGTCATTTCCGCTGCCAGCGTTTCCCACGGGACCAGCACCATCGCCGACAGCAGTTCAATCGAGAGATAGGTGCCCAGATAGTACCAGTAGCCCATGTCCGTCATCCACAGCAGGGCATACAAAAACATGAGCGGTGAGCTGAGTAATAAAAAGAAGCGGCGGCGGCCACATTTACGTCCGAGCCAGGTATCACCGAAATTATCGGTGACGTATCCCATAATGGGGCTGAGGAGTGCGTCAATAACGCGGGCAATGGCGAATATTGAACCCGCTTCAATCACTGAGAGTCCGCAATAGGTGGTGTAAAAAAAGAGCAGCCAGGTGCCGATAATGGCAAAAGCGCCCCCGCCAAACAGATCGGTTACGCCGTAGCCAAGCGCTACGCCGTAACCAACTCTACGTTCAGTTGGTTTGACCATAATAATATCCAGTGTAGGGTAATGATTAACCTGTGTTTCAGGTCGTTTTTTTATTTACTGCTGGACGACACATTACGTTCTAATTATTGATATCTATCCATTTTCTTAATTGAGATGAGCGATAAAGGGCCTCCACAAGGGTGAGTGATTTCCCGGCAGCATGGATATCGATGTAGTCCGTTTCCGGGTGATGAATGGCATGATAAAAACGGCGGATCGCCTGCTGGTGTCCCAGCCCCCAGTAGCTTTTGACCGAGCCGTCAGGAGAATCATCGGTTGCCAGCTTGCGACGTTCGCCCGGGGTAATGCGCCAGAGCACATTGTCATTGAGCAGCAGCGAACCCCGTTCGCAATGGATCTCAAGCCAGAGGGGGGAATCCGTGGTATTGCAGTTGCTGGCATAAAACAGGCCACGCGCGCCGTTAGCAAAGTGCAGCGTCGCCATTGCGCTGTCCTCCCCTTCGGTTACGTCCGCCAGCTCACCGCTCTCCACCACGCCTTTCAGGCGCGTGACCCCGCCGGCGAACCACTGCATCAGGTCGAGGGTATGGATCGCCTGGTTGATCAGCAGACTGCCGCCTTCCGTTGCCAGCCGTCCACGCCACGGACTTTCGGTGTAATAGGCGCCCGACCGCGACCACGTCAGCACCGCTTTCATGCCGAGCATCTTCCCCAGCTCGCCCTCGCTTAACTCCTGTCGGATGCGCAGGCTGGTGGGATTGAGCCGGTTCTGATAGCAAACGCCGAGCAGGCCCGGCGCCTGCTCGGCGGCCTGGACGATATCGCCGAATTCACTGCTGTTCATCCCCACCGGTTTTTCGCAGAACACATGCTTCCCGGCGGCGAGCGCCGCCAGAATCATACGTTTATGCTCGAAATGCGGCGTACAGATATGGACCACGTCGATGGCATCATCCAGCAGCATTTCCCGGTAATCCTGATAAAAACGGCACTGATAGGCCATCGCCAGCGTCAGTCCTTTAACGCTGTCGATATCCACCAGCGCGCGCAGCGCGACGTTGGGGATCTGGCGTAATGCATTCACATGGCAGCGGTGAATCGCGCCGGCACCGATAACCGCTGTGTTCAGGATCGTCATCGTTGCCTCCCGTTATGCCGTCGCGTTGGCCAGCATCTGAGCCTTCACGCAAAGCTCCGCCGCCTTGAAGGCGTGCGCCTGCGTCATGGCGTTTTCGGTCCGGTGCAGGCAGTCGAGGATCAGTTCACCAAAGAACGGGAACCCGACCTGCCCGGCGACGGGATAACGGAATTCTCCCTCCTTGTTCACCAGGTAAACCACATCCTGCTCGCCGCGGGTTAAATCGACATATTTGCGGATTTCGATATAGCCTTCGGTGCCGAGCAGGGTCAGACGACCGTCGCCCCACGTTGACAGCCCGTCCGGCGTAAACCAGTCGCAGCGGAAATAGCCGCTGGCACCGTTTTCCCCTTTCAGCATCGCGTCGCCGAAATCTTCGAAGGCGGGATACTGCGGGTGTTTAACGTTGCGAACCTGGCTTGCCACCACCGAGGCGTCGCTGTTGCCGGTATAAAAAAGGAACTGCTCAATCTGGTGGCTGCCGATGTCGCAGAGAATGCCGCCGAAGTCGCGACGATCGTAGAACCACTCCGGACGACCGGTCCCTTCCCGATGTGGACCGGTTCCCAGGGTTTGCACGACGCGGCCAATCGCGCCCTGCTGCACCAGTTGTCCGGCAAAGACCGCGCTCTCTACGTGCAGACGCTCGCTGTAATACACCGCGTATTTCTTCCCGGTTTGCGCCACCATTGCTTTGGCATCGGCCAGCTGTTCAAGGGTGGTGAGCGGCGCTTTATCCGTGAAATAGTCCTTACCTGCGGCCATCGCTTTCAGCCCCAGCGCACAGCGCCCGGACGGGATGGCCGCACCCGCTACCAGGCGCACCTCGTCGTCGTTGAGTATCACGTCCAGCGACGCCGCCACGTTGGCCTGCGGATATTGCTTGATGAATTTATCCACTTTCGCCGGGTCGGGGTCGTACACCCATTTCAGCGTGGCGCCGGCTTCAATCAGGCCGTTGCACATGCCGTAAATATGACCGTGGTCGAGTGCGGCAGCGGCAAAAACAAATTCACCTTCCCGGACAACCGGCTGCGGTTTACCTACCGGGGCGTAGTTCATTCCGTCTTTCTTGTTCATGATGACATTCCTCAATCCAGATCTTTTCCCAGGGGGATGGAACCGACTTCGCTGAAGTTGGCCACGCTTGCGGACTTCTCATAAAAACGGGGGGCGAGGGCGTTCGTCCCGCCGGTACGGTAAAACGGGTCATCGCGCTGAATCGGCAGCGGGACGACGGTGCGGGTAATGGCTGATTTATAAATTGCGGTAATCAGTTCGAGGGAACGCTTGCCCTGCAGGCCATCCACTAACGGTGCCGTGCCGTGCTCAATGGCATAAAGCAGGTCGTTAATCTGCCCGTTGTGTAGCGTCCATTCGAGTTTGCGGGTGTCGTGAAAAACCGCGTTGAGTTGCGCTTCTCGCGGCAGATCGTGGCTTTCCTGTGGGAAGCCGTTATCGGCGCTGACGCTGGCAAAGGCCTGCCACGGCGCGGAGATACGCGCTTTATCGCCCTGAATGATGATTTTCTGATCTTCCCCGTGGTGCACCACCGAGGCGGTAAGCTGCGTGAGCGCGCCGTTCGGGTATTTGAAGATCGCGGCGCTGAGGTCTTCCACCTCGGCATTGTCGTGCGCCACGTTGGTCATCATTGCCACGACCTCCGACGGGAAGCCGAGCATCCACTGGATGGCGTCGATATGATGTACCGCGTGGTTAAGCGTGCAGCCACCTCCCTCTTTTTCCCAGGTGCCACGCCACCACAGGTCGTAATAGCAGTGTCCGCGCCACCAGAACGAATCCACCTGCGCATGGCAGATTTTTCCCGCGAGGCCGGAATCCAGCGCTGCTTTTAAGCGCCAGAAAGCTTCGGTAAAGCGGTTCTGAGCGATAATGGAGAGCGTCTTACCGCTGGCCTGCTGTGCGGCGATCATCGCGTCGCACTCTTCCAGCGAGGCGGCCATCGGTTTTTCGCACAGCACATGGCACCCCGTGCGCAGGGCATCAATGCTGATTTCCGCGTGAACGTAGGGCGGCGTACAGACATCGACGATGTCCACATCGGGCTCTGACGCCAGCATCTGCTGGTGGCTTGCGTACACGCGGGCATCCGTCAGGCCGTAGCGTGCTTTTTTCTCGTGGGCTTTTTCCGGGTAGATATCGACCAGCGCGACGATCCGGCAACGCTGACCAAACTGCAAATAGCCCTGAATATGGTTATGCTAGATATTCCCTGTTCCCACGATAGCAACATTTAACATCGTGTTTCTCCGCTGTTACCAGGTGCCAGAGGCGTCCAGCGTGATGCTGGCGGTCTCTTTAGCCACTGAGGTGCTAATACGCTGCTGAAGCAGGCGCAGATACTGTTTCTCGTTGAGCGGCAGGTCGACCCAGTCGTCTGTCCAGGTGGAGAGGTGCATGGCGTTGGAAAGCGTAAGCCCGCGGATCCCTTCCAGACCCGGCGCGATCAGCGGCTCGCCGCGCAAAATGGCGGCCGAGAAATTGGCGGTAATAACGTGATGTTCGCTGCATTCCGGGGCGACGGGGATGGAGACCTCCCAGCATTCGGGTTCACCAAAACCGTTTTGCCAGCGGGCGTTGAAGGCGGTTTCGGATTCACGTAACCGCCAGTAGCGCAGTTTCCCCTCTTCGACGACCACCTTGCCGCGGTCGCCAACGATTTCCAGGCGGTTGGTCCCCGGTGTTTCCGCGACGGTAGTGATAAACACGCCCGTCGCGCCATTGGCGTACTCCGCATAAGCGGTGACCTCGTCTTCCACTTCGATATCGCGATGTTTGCCGAACTGGCAAAACGCGCGCAGACGGACCGGCATTCCGACCAGCCACTGCCAGAGATCGAGCTGATGCGGATCCTGGTTGAGCAAGACGCCGCCACCTTCCCCTTTCCAGGTGGCGCGCCAGCCGCCGGAGTTGTAGTAGCTCTGCGAGCGATACCAATTGGTGATGATCCAGTTGGAGCGGCGGATCTCGCCCAGCTCACCGCTGTCGATAAGGTCTTTTACCTTCTGATAGAGCGGGTTCGGGCGCTGGTTGTACATGATGCCAAACACCACGTCGCACTCCCGGGCGCAGGCGTTCATCTCCTGCACCTGAGCCGTGTATACCCCCGCCGGTTTTTCACACAGGGTATGAATGCCGTTGCGCATCGCCAGCATCGACAGGCGCGGATGCTCGTAGTGCGGCGTCGCGACAATCACCGCGTCGATAAGCCCGCTCTGGATCATCTCCTGGGCGTCACTGAACACGGGGAGATTGCCGACCAGCTGGCGAATGGCCGGATGCTTTTCCGGTGCATTATCGCAAACCGCCGTCAGGCACGCGTCGCTGACCGTACCCGCCAGTAAATAGCGCGCGTGGACCGTGCCGATATTACCTATTCCAATAATGCCAAAACGTACCTTCTCCATGTCACACCTTAATTTCTGTTGAAAAGAAGTGATGACCGGAAAATAGGAAAGGCGAGCCGCAGCGACAATGTGTTTTTGTGAGAATACTCGCAAGGTGATTAAGTAATCTCCAGGCTTTCTGAAATTTGGTTTTAAAATCAAAAGGCTGTTTCTGCAAATATTTGCAAAAACTGAATGGGAGCGAGGTCACACTATGCCGGGCAGGTTAAAAATGGAGGAGATTGCGGCCCTGACGGGCTATTCCGTCAGTACGGTATCTCGGGTATTAAGCGGCAAATCGTATACCAGCGATAAAGCCCGGGAGGCGATCGTTCGTACTGCCAGAGAATTAGGGAGGGTGCGAATAAGTACCCTCCGCAACGAAAATAAAACTTTTAGTCAATTAAATTCAATCACTTACATAGGCGTTTTTTTGCGTTTGGTGACTTATTCGCACCTTCCTTAGGCGTACTGGAGTCCATGGCGAGCGGCAGACTGTTAATTAACGGTATCGCTGTTTTTGCGCCAGAAAGAACCTTTCAGGGACGCGGCGATATTTTTTATCTGGAAGTCACAAAAGGGATTACTGAAGCCTGCGCGCGGCACAATGTGTGGGTGAGCTGCTGTGGATTAGAAGAACAGCACGCCGACGTGAAATTATTTATGGAAAAGGCCAGCCAGAAGAATATTAACGCGATAATTATTATTGGGACTGATGATTCCACCATATTTAAACTGGCGAGCACGTTAAATAAGCCCTGCGTGTTAATTAATTCCGTTGATCGGGATCGGGAGCTGGATGCCGTGTCACCCGATCACCGGGCGATTGGGTTTACCGCCATGCAGTATCTTTTTGAGCAGGGACATCGGCGTGTGCTCACGCTCACCTGCCTGCGGCGAGAAACGCTTTACGCGCGTCTGGACGGCATTAAAGAGGCGTACCGCCATTTTCACGTGGGCTTCGATCCCCAGCGTGATTTGCTCGTGACGGAGTGGTTTACCGCCGAAGAGGCTGAGCGGGCTTTGGATGAGTGGCTGATGAGCCATGATAGATCGCAGTGGCCGGAGGTGATTTTCCCGAACAGCACCAGCATGGTGGAAGGGGTAGTCAGGGCGTTAACCCGACACGGGCTGCGCGTTCCGGAAGATATTTCACTGATAACGACCGATTTTGCATGGAACCTGGCGCACCGTCTGGAAAAACCGGTCACGGGCGTGACGGTGCCCTGTCGGGAGCTGGGGATTGAAGCCGTTCACCTGCTGCAAACGCGGCTTAACCGACCGCAGGCGCCGGTCTTTAACCTGCTGTTGCAGGGAAAAGTGATGGATTACGGCTCGGTCTGTAATGCAACGCGCCACGCGGCTCGCGTGGCGCTGGAACGGTGATCAGGCCAGTTGAGGCGGCAGGCAGACGCCGATGCCTCCGATACCGCAGTAGCCGTATGGGTTTTTGTGCAGGTACTGCTGATGATCGTCCTCGGCATAGTAGAACGGTTTCGCGGTGGTGATTTCGGTTGTCACGTCACGCGTATCGCCCGCTTCCCGCATGGCCTGCTGGAAACGCTCAAGGCTGGCGCGGGCGGCAGCATCCTGCTCAGGCGTGAGCGGATAAATGGCCGAGCGGTACTGTGTGCCGTGGTCGTTGCCCTGACGCATACCCTGCGCCGGATCGTGGTTTTCCCAGAAAACCTGCAGAAGCTGCTCGTAGCGAATCACCGCAGGGTCGTACACCACGCGAACCGCTTCCGCATGGCCGGTCTCGCCGGAGCAGACTTCGCGGTAGGTTGGGTTAGGCGTGTAGCCGCCGGTGTAGCCAGCAGCGGTGCTGTATACGCCGGGCAGCTGCCAGAAGAGGCGCTCAACGCCCCAGAAGCAGCCCATGGCGAACAGGGCGATCTCCATTCCATCCGGCACGTTAGTCATCGAATGGCCATTCACGGCGTGTAAGGTCGCCACAGGCATAGGGGTGTTGCGTCCCGGTAATGCATCAGCTTGTGAAACCAGATGCTTTTTGTCGAATAAACTCACGATGGGGCCTCCCGGGGTGCGATGTTTCGGTTAAGGTTGTCACGACGCGTTTAATTGAACACAATAAATGCGCTGAATGAGTCTAGATTTAATCATAAGAAATATTTGGGTGTTACACCCATTTTCAACCCGTGATGTGGGTTTTTGGCTAACAGGCCGTATTTTGCCGCGGAGCGGCACTGCATTTGCTTCCAGGGTGGAAACAGGGATATTCAGGAGAAAACGTGACAAAAATCCGCCAGTTATGTTTGGTCAGTGTGTTGCTGACAAGCGGGGTTGCCAGCGCGGCGAATGTCCGTTTGCAGGTTGAGGGGCTTTCCGGAGCGCTGGAAAAAAACGTGCGTGCGCAGCTGTCGACCATCCAGAGTGATGAGGTGACGCCGGACCGGCGTTTTCGCGCGCGCGTGGATGACGCGATCCGTGAAGGGCTGAAAGCGCTGGGTTATTACGAACCCACCATTGATTTCGATCTCCGTCCGCCGCCAAAGAAGGGGCGTCAGGTGCTTATTGCCCGCGTCTCGGCGGGGGAGCCGGTACGGATTGGTGGCACGAACGTCGTCCTGCGCGGCGGGGCGCGTACCGACCGGGATTACCTGGATCTGCTCAGCACGCGGCCGAAAATCGGCACCGTGCTTAACCATGGCGATTACGACCATTTCAAAAAAGAGCTGACGAGCGTTTCCCTGCGTAAGGGCTACTTTGACAGCCAGTTCAACAAAAGCCAGCTGGGCATCGCGCTGGAGCGACGCCAGGCCTTCTGGGACATCGACTACGACAGCGGGGAGCGCTACCGCTTTGGCGACGTGACGTTTGAAGGTTCGCAAATTCGCGAAGAGTACCTGCAAAACCTCGTGCCGTTTAAAAAAGGCGACTACTACCAGTCGAGCGACCTGGCGGAGCTAAACCGCCGTCTCTCCGCCACCGGCTGGTTTAACTCGGTGGTTGTCGCGCCGGAATTTGATAAGTCTCGCAAAACCAAGGTGTTGCCGCTGCATGGCGTTGTCTCGCCGCGCACCGAGAACACCATTGAGACCGGTGTTGGCTATTCGACCGACGTCGGCCCGCGCGTGAAGGCCACCTGGAAAAAGCCGTGGATGAACTCATACGGCCACAGCCTGACGACCAGCGCCAGTATCTCTGCACCGGAGCAGCAGCTTGATTTCAGCTATAAAATGCCGCTGCTGAAAAATCCGCTTGAGCAGTACTATCTGGTCCAGGGGGGCTTTAAGCGCACCGACCTGAACGATACAGAGTCCGATTCCACCACGCTTGCGGTATCCCGCTACTGGGATCTGTCCAGCGGCTGGCAGCGCGCCATCAACCTGCGCTGGAGCCTGGACCACTTTACCCAGGCCAACGTCACCAACACCACCATGCTGCTCTATCCTGGGGTGATGATCAGCCGCACCCGCTCGCGCGGCGGCCTGATGCCAACCTGGGGGGATTCCCAGCGTTACTCCATCGATTACTCCAACACGATGTGGGGTTCTGACGTGGATTTCTCGGTGATTCAGGCGCAAAACGTCTGGATCCGCACGCTGTATGACAAACACCGCTTTGTCATGCGCGGCAACCTTGGCTGGATTGAAACCGGCGATTTCGACAAAGTCCCGCCGGACCTGCGTTTCTTCGCCGGGGGCGACCGCAGCATCCGCGGCTACAAATACAAATCTATCGCGCCTAAAGACGATGACGGCAAGCTGATCGGGGCCTCCAAGCTGGCCACTGGCTCGCTGGAGTACCAGTACAACGTCAGCGGAAAATGGTGGGGCGCCATGTTCGTTGATGGCGGCGAGGCGGTGAGCGATATCCGCCGCAGCGACTTTAAAACTGGCGCAGGTGTAGGCGTGCGCTGGCAGTCACCGGTCGGGCCCATTAAGCTTGATTTCGCCGTTCCGGTCGGCGACAAAGAAGAACATGGATTACAGTTTTACATCGGTCTGGGGCCTGAATTATGAGTTTATGGAAGAAAATAAGCCTCGGGGTGCTGATTTTTATCGTGCTGCTGCTCGGTACGGTGGCGTTTCTGGTTGGGACGACGACCGGGCTGCATCTGCTGTTTAACGCGGCGAACCGCTGGGTGCCGGGGCTGGAGATAGGTCAGGTGACCGGCGGCTGGCGCGACCTGCGTCTGAAGAACATCCGCTATGAGCAGCCAGGCGTGGCGGTGAATGCCGGGGAATTTCACCTCGCGGTGAAGCTGGGCTGTCTGCGTGACAGCAAGCTGTGCGTTAACGATCTGTCGCTAAGAGACGTTAACGTGGCGATAGATTCGAAGAAAATGCCGCCGTCTGCGCCGGTGGAAGAAGAGGATAGCGGCCCGCTGAATCTCTCCACGCCGTACCCGATTGCGCTCTATCGGGTGGCGCTCGATAACGTCAATATTAAAATCGACGACACCACCGTTTCCGTCATGGATTTCACCTCCGGCCTGCGCTGGCAGGAGAAAAACCTGACCCTGACGCCAACCTCACTGCAGGGCTTGCTGATCGCGCTGCCGAAAGTGGCCGAGGTGGCGCAGGAAGAGATCGTCGAGCCGAAGATCCAGAATCCGCAGCCGGAAGAAAAGCCGCTGGGTGAAACGCTAAAGGATCTCTTCTCGAAGCCTGTTCTGCCGGAAATGACTGACGTTCATCTGCCGCTGAACCTCAATATTGAGGAGTTCAAAGGTGAGCAGCTACGCCTGACCGGCGATACCGACCTGACCGTCTACAACATGCTGCTGAAAGTCAGCAGCATTGACGGCAACATGAAGCTCGACGCGCTGGATATCGACACCAACCAGGGGTCGGTGAATGCGTCTGGTAACGCCCTGCTGCGCGACAACTGGCCGGTGGATATCACGCTGAACAGCGCGCTCAACATCGACCCGCTGAAGGGCGAAAAAGTGAAGGTCAAAGTGGGTGGGGCGCTGCGCGATAAGCTGGACGTCGGGGTCAATCTCTCCGGCCCGGTGGACATGGTTCTGCGCGCGCAGACTCAGCTGGCGGAAGCCGGGCTGCCGCTCAATCTTGAGGTTGTCAGCAAGCAGCTTTACTGGCCGTTTACCGGCGAAAAACAGTTCCAGGCCGATGACCTGAAGCTGAAGCTGAGCGGCAAGATGACTGACTACACGCTCTCGTTCCACACGGCGGTGAAGGGACAGGGCGTACCGCCCGCGAACATCACGCTGGATGCGAAGGGCAACGAACAGCAGGTCAACCTCGACAAGCTGACCGTCGCGGCGCTGGAAGGGAAAACGGAGCTGACCGCGCTGCTCGACTGGCAGCAGGCGATCAGCTGGCGGGGCGAACTGAAGCTGACGGGTATCAACACCGCCAAAGAGGTGCCGGACTGGCCGTCGAAGCTGGACGGGCTGATCAAAACGCGCGGTAGCCTGTACGGCGGTACGTGGCAGATGGACGTGCCGGAGATCAAGCTCACCGGTAACGTCAAGCAGAACAAGGTGAATGTTGAAGGCTCGGTGAAAGGCAACAGCTACCTGCAGTGGGTGATCCCGGGTCTGCACGTCGCGCTGGGGCGCAACACGGCGGATATCAAAGGCGAGCTGGGGGTAAAAGATCTCAATCTTGATGCCACCATCGACGCGCCGAACCTGGATAACGCCCTGCCGGGCCTGGGCGGAACGGCGAAAGGGTTAGTGAAAGTGCGCGGTACGGTCGACGCGCCACAGCTCCATGCGGATATCACCGCCAATAATCTGCGCTGGCAGGAACTGAGCGTTGCTCGCGTCCGCGTGGAAGGAGATGTGAAATCCACCGATCAGATCGGCGGTAACCTGAACCTGCGCGTGGAGCGCATTTCTCAGCCGGACGTGAACATTAACCTGGTCACCCTGGACGCCAAAGGGAACGAAAAACAGCATGACCTCCAGCTACGCGTGCAGGGTGAGCCGGTTTCCGGGCAGCTTCACCTGACCGGCAGCTTCGACCGCAAAGCGGAGCGCTGGAAAGGGACGCTGGACAATACCCGTTTCAACACGCCGGTGGGGCCGCTGGCGTTGTCACGTTCTCTCTCGCTGGACTACCGTAATGCTGAACAAAAGATCGCTATTGGGCCGCACTGCTGGATCAACCCGAATGCAGAGCTGTGCGTGCCGCAGACCATCGATGCGGGCGCGGCAGGGCACGCGCAGGTAAACCTCAACCGCTTTGATCTGGCGATGCTGAAACCGTTTATGCCGGACACCACGCAGGCCAGCGGCGTCTTCAGCGGGAAAGCCGATGTCGCCTGGGATACGACCAAAGAGGGGCTGCCGCAGGGTAGCGTCACGCTTTCGGGCCGTAACGTGAAGGTGACGCAGGAGGTGAATGATGCGTCGCTCCCGGTGGCATTCGATACCCTCAACCTGAGCGCAGACCTGCATAACAACCGTGCTGAGCTGGGGTGGCTGATCCGTCTTACTAACAACGGTCAGCTTGACGGACAGGTACAAATTACCGATCCGCAAGGACGGCGTAATCTGGGCGGCAACGTCAATATCCGTAACTTCAACCTGGCGATGGTGAACCCGATATTCGCCCGCGGGGAGAAAGCCGAGGGTATGCTGAACGCCAACCTGCGTCTGGGCGGCAACGCGCAAAGCCCGCAGCTATTCGGTCAGATGCGCCTCAGCGGCGTGGACATCGACGGCAACTTTATGCCGTTTGATATGCAGCCCAGCCAGATTGCGATGAACTTCAACGGCATGAGCTCGACCCTGAGCGGTTCGGTGTTAACGCAGCAGGGGCAAATCAACCTGAGCGGTGACGCGGACTGGAGCCAGCTCGATAACTGGCGTGCCCGCATCGCGGCCAAAGGCAGCAAGGTGCGCATTACCGTACCGCCAATGGTGCGCCTAGATGTCTCGCCGGATGTGGTCTTTGAGGCGACGCCAAGCCTCTTCACCCTGGACGGGCGCGTCGACGTGCCGTGGGCGCGTATTGTGGTTCACGAGGTTCCGGAAAGCGCCGTCGGTGTCTCAAGTGATGAAGTTATGCTCAATGAAAATCTGAAACCTGTCGAACAGAAGAGCGCTGGCATACCGATTAATAGTAACCTTATCGTACACGTGGGGAATAACGTGCGGTTGGATGCGTTTGGGCTGAAGGCGAGGCTCACGGGCGATCTGAAAGTGGCCCAGGATAAACAAGGGCTTGGCCTGAACGGGCAGATCAATATTCCTGAAGGGCGTTTCCATGCCTATGGTCAGGATCTGATTGTGCGTAAGGGCGAGCTGCTGTTCTCCGGTCCACCGGATCAGCCTCTGTTGAACATCGAAGCGATTCGTAACCCTGAAGCGACGGAAAACGACGTCATTGCAGGCGTACGCGTCACCGGCTCTGCCGACGAACCGAAGGCGGAGATCTTCTCTGACCCGGCGATGTCGCAGCAGGAAGCCCTCTCTTACCTGCTGCGTGGACAGGGTCTGGACAGCGGTCAGAGCGACAGTGCGGCGATGACCTCAATGTTAGTCGGCCTGGGGGTTGCACAAAGTGGGCAGGTTGTGGGTAAAATCGGCGAGACGTTCGGCGTAAGCAATCTGGCGCTGGACACCCAGGGCGTGGGTGACTCCTCGCAGGTGGTGGTCAGTGGCTATGTACTGCCGGGTCTGCAGGTAAAATACGGTGTGGGGATCTTTGACTCACTGGCAACACTCACGCTACGCTATCGCCTGATGCCTAAGCTATATCTGGAAGCAGTGTCCGGCGTAGACCAGGCACTTGATCTGCTCTATCAGTTTGAGTTTTAGCAATGCGAATATTTGTCTACGGCAGTTTACGAACCAAGCAAGGCAACAGTCACTGGATGACCAATGCCCTGCTGCTGGGGAATTACAATATCGAAAATTACCAGTTGTACAGCCTGGGCCACTATCCAGGCGCGGTTCCCGGCGAAGGAACAGTACAGGGTGAAGTTTATCGTATTGATAATGCTACACTTGCCGAACTTGATGCCTTGCGCACCAGGGGCGGTGAATACGCTCGCCAGTTGATCCAGACGCCGTACGGAAGTGCGTGGATGTATGTCTACCAGCGTCCGGTCGATGGGTTAACGCGGATTGTAAGCGGTAACTGGTTAGACAGAGACCAGTACTGAAAAACGACAACGCCACCGGAAGGTGGCGTTGTTTTTTTACTCTTTCAATTATCTTCTGTATTACGGCGTCTGGTTAAGAACAGAGGAACGAACAGCATGACGTACGGGGCAATAATCCATAAAAAACACAAGGCGCGTGAACGGCCATAGTAGTTTATGCACCGCGTATTGCTTGAAATGACGGGCAGGAAAAACAGTAAAAACAGCAGAATCGCATAATCGCTTCGATAAGGGATCCATAAGTAAAACAAAAACCAGGCAAGCTGGAATGTTATGATGCAGAGATACTGCCATTTGCTGTCTTTGCCGTAACAGTCAAACGCCTTTATGTAACCCATCTTTATGCTTTGAAGAAAGAAACTTAGCATGTATAACGCTCACGATCGCGACGGTCAGGAGTGTGCTCGTCAGCAACGCCCCTAAAAAATAGCTGTGGGTGATATCAGTAGCACCCGAGCCTAAAGTATGCAATTTACTATATCCTCTCTCTACTGCAACAAAAAGTGTATATAGCCCGATGTTGATACAGAACTGAAGTAGACAAGAAGCGACGATATTTTTGGGAGTTCTTTTTAATAACATAAGTGATGCGTAGATAATACTTGCTGAAAGAGCAAAATAGAGTCCGTTAAATAAACTTGATAGTAAGGCGATATTAACTTCATTGAAGACTAAATTATCGCTTCCATAGTACCATGCCAGGTATTCAACATACGTGCTTCTGCCAAAGATAAAGGCAGCAATAATAAGGATGAATAGACTCAAGATATGGCTTTTCTTACTCATAATTTTGCTCCCTTAGAAAGCAGTTCCTTCATTGTTTTACCAGCTTCCAGCTGATCTTTGATTATGGCAAGGTCACGAGTATTGTGGTTATACTTTGCAATAGCGGTTGGCGTACCTTTACCACCATTGTCCATAAAGAAGACAATATCCTTACGACCATAAAGAAGTACCTGTGGGATGGGATCACGCCCATAACTCACTGCTTGCGGAAGGGAGTGAATAGACTCTGTCGTGAGGAAGCGAGGAATGCTTTCATGCTCAATATTGCCTAAAGGTGTAGTGGCAACAAGGGAGCCGATAAAATCGGTCGTATACACTAACGCATCGGTATCTTTAGTCGTGACTTTTGAACCCGTAAGATATTTTATCTGTTGCCAAAGGGTAATATCTTTTGGGATTACTTTTATACCATCCATAAACATATCTTGCTTACGTTTTAGCTGAATGACTGTACGATGCACCTGTGTCAAAGAGGGGCTTATTTCCCCAATAGAAGGCATAAGTCCATCGCGGGAATACAGTCGTTCAATGATAAAATAAATTCCAGTTGGGCGGGCAACATCAATGTTAATGGATGACATATGAATCCTGTTATGAATGGGGATTAATGATCATCATGACAGTATGTTATTAATTTCCATGCTATTCAACCACTCCCACCATAAATGATAGGGTGTCCTTTTTTTAAAAATATACAAGATAAAAGAAATGGGATTTATCTTAAAAACTCATGTGGTGCTTTTAACTAATCCATAAAAAAGCCCCGACTCGCGGGGCCTTCATTATCAGCGTAAGAATTACTTCTTAGCCGCGCGCTCGAAAGAGGCGATGATTTCTGCTTTCGCCGCTTCTGCGTTGTCCCAGCCGTCAACTTTAACCCACTTGCCTTTTTCGAGGTCTTTGTAGTGCTCGAAGAAGTGAGTGATCTGCGCTTTCAGCAGTTCTGGCAGGTCGTTCACATCTTTAATGTGATCGTACTCTTTGCTCAGCTTGGTGTGCGGTACTGCAACCAGCTTCGCATCTTCACCGGATTCGTCGGTCATTTTCAGCACGCCAACTGGACGGCAGCGAATGACTGCGCCTGGCTGCAGCGGGTATGGCGTTGGGACCAGTACGTCAACCGGGTCACCGTCCAGAGACAGGGTGTGGTTGATGTAACCGTAGTTGCATGGATAGAACATCGCGGTAGACATGAAACGGTCTACGAACAGGGCGCCGCTCTCTTTGTCCACTTCGTATTTGATCGGATCTGCGTTTGCCGGGATTTCGATAACTACGTAGATGTCTTCTGGCAGTTCTTTACCCGCTGGGACGTTGAGTAAGCTCATGTCGGTGTCCTTTAAAATGGATGGTAAACAAGTGGCAGGTATTATAGCCAACTCACGCTGAATGTCTCCGCCTGTTTTCGCATTCTCTCCCCGCCAGCACCACTTTTCAGACCGATTCCATGACAGAAAAATCCATAAACTCAGCCGCATTTTTAATGGTGAAATGAAAGCGATTACAAACTTGTGATTAACGTTTTATTCACTTTTCCGAAGTGTGATGTAACGCAATTCGTTACATATTTCATTGGCTATAGTCATTTCGCAGAACATCTTTTAACCAACAATAAACACCCCTACGAGGACGCTCATATGTGGAAGCGCTTACTTCTTGTCACAGCAGTTTCGGCAGCCATGTCGTCTATGGCGATGGCCGCCCCTTTAACCGTAGGTTTTTCGCAAGTTGGCTCTGAATCCGGCTGGCGTGCGGCAGAAACCAACGTTGCGAAAAGCGAGGCTCAGAAACGCGGCATCACGCTGAAAATCGCCGATGGTCAGCAAAAGCAGGAAAACCAGATCAAAGCCGTGCGCTCATTTATTGCTCAGGGCGTGGATGCCATCTTTATCGCGCCAGTGGTGGCGACCGGCTGGGAACCGGTTCTGAAAGAAGCCAAAGATGCTGAGATTCCGGTCTTCCTGCTCGATCGTTCCATCGACGTTAAAGACAAATCTCTCTATATGACCACCGTGACGGCCAACAACGTGCTTGAAGGGCAATTAATTGGCGACTGGCTGGTAAAACAGGTCGACGGCAAGCCGTGTAACGTCGTTGAACTGCAGGGCACCGTGGGGGCGAGCGTGGCTATCGACCGTAAGAAGGGTTTTGCTGAGGCCATCGCGAAAGCGCCAAACATCAAGATTATCCGCTCTCAGTCCGGCGACTTTACCCGCAGTAAAGGTAAAGAGGTCATGGAGAGCTTTATTAAAGCGGAAAACAACGGCAAGAACATCTGCATGGTTTACGCCCATAACGATGACATGGTGATCGGTGCGATTCAGGCGATTAAAGAAGCGGGCCTGAAGCCGGGCAAAGATATCCTCACCGGCTCTATCGACGGTGTGCCGGATATCTACAAAGCGATGATCGACGGCGAAGCCAATGCCAGCGTAGAACTGACGCCAAATATGGCGGGTCCGGCATTTGATGCGCTGGAGAAATTCAAGAAAGACGGCACGATGCCTGAGAAGGTGACCGTCACCAAGTCCACGCTCTACCTGCCGGATACGGCGAAAGAAGAGTTAGAGAAGAAGAAAAACATGGGCTACTAAGCCAGTGAAATTGCCGGGTGGCGCTGCGCTTGCCCGGCCTACGATACGCTCTTTTGTAGGCCGGATAAGCGTAGCGCCACCCGGCTTGATGTAGGGGGAACCATGACCACTGAACAGCACCAGGAAATCCTCCGCACAGAGGGCTTAAGCAAATTTTTCCCGGGTGTAAAAGCGCTGGATAACGTTGATTTCAGCCTGCGGCGCGGTGAAATTATGGCGCTGCTGGGCGAGAACGGCGCGGGAAAATCGACGCTGATTAAATCTCTGACCGGCGTTTATCACGCCGACCGCGGCACCATCTGGCTGGAAGGCAACGCCATTTCGCCAAAAAATACCGCCCATGCTCAACAGCTTGGGATTGGGACGGTCTACCAGGAAGTGAACCTGCTGCCAAATATGTCGGTGGCGGATAACCTGTTTATTGGTCGTGAACCAAGACGTTTTGGCCTGCTGCGGCGCAAAGAGATGGAAGCGCGGGCGACGAAACTGATGGAATCCTACGGCTTCTCCCTCGACGTTCGCGAGCCGCTGAACCGGTTTTCCGTCGCGATGCAGCAGATCGTCGCCATTTGCCGCGCGATCGATCTCTCCGCGAAGGTGCTGATCCTCGACGAACCTACTGCCAGCCTCGATACCCAGGAAGTCGAGATGCTCTTTACCCTGATGCGCCAGCTGCGCGATCAGGGCGTCAGCCTGATCTTCGTCACACACTTCCTCGATCAGGTGTATGAAGTGAGCGATCGCATTACCGTACTGCGTAACGGCAGCTTTGTCGGCTGCCGTGAAACCCGCGAGCTGCCGCAGATTGAGCTGGTCAAAATGATGCTGGGCCGTGAGCTGGAGACCAATGCGCTCCAGCGCGCAGGGCGCACGCTGCTGAGCGAAAAACCGGTGGCCGCGTTCAGCGATTACGGCAAAAAAGGGATCATCTCACCGTTTAACCTCGAAGTGCGCCCCGGCGAAATTGTCGGGCTGGCGGGGCTGCTAGGGTCAGGCCGGACCGAAACCGCCGAGGTGATCTTCGGCATCAAGCCTGCGGACAGCGGTACCGCGTTGATCAAAGGTAAACCGCAAACCCTGCGATCGCCGCATCAGGCCTCCTGTCTGGGAGTGGGGTTCTGCCCGGAAGACAGGAAAACAGACGGCATTATTGCCGCCGCCTCGGTGCGGGAAAATATCATTCTGGCGCTACAGGCGCAGCGCGGATGGCTGCGTCCAATTCCGCGTAAAGAGCAAAACGCCATTGCCGAGCGCTTTATTCGCCAGCTGGGTATTCGTACGCCGAGCGCGGAACAGCCGATCGAATTTCTCTCCGGCGGTAACCAGCAGAAAGTGCTGCTGTCACGCTGGCTGCTGACCAAACCGCAGTTCCTGATCCTGGATGAACCCACGCGCGGCATTGACGTTGGCGCGCACGCCGAAATTATCCGGCTTATCGAAACGCTGTGTGCCGACGGGCTGGCGCTGCTGGTCATTTCGTCCGAGCTGGAAGAGCTGGTGGGGTATGCCGATCGCGTGATCATCATGCGCGATCGCAAACAGGTGGCTGAGATCCCGCTGGATAAGCTGTCCGTTCCGGCGATCATGAATGCCATCGCGGCATAAGGAGTGAATTGTGATGTCCCGTTCGCTTTCGCAAACCGGTGAGTCAAAGCGCCGCTTTAACTGGCCAACCGGCACGCCGCAAATCGCAGCGCTGCTGCTGGTGTTACTGGTGGATAGCCTTGTCGCACCGCATTTCTTCCAGATTATTGTTCAGGATGGTCGCCTGTTTGGCAGCCCGATCGATATTTTAAACCGTGCCGCGCCCGTCGCGCTGCTGGCGATTGGTATGACGCTGGTGATAGCCACCGGCGGGATTGACCTCTCCGTCGGCGCAGTGATGGCTATTGCCGGGGCTACCGCAGCCTCCATGACCGTGGCGGGCCATAGCCTGCCGGTGGTACTGCTGGCGGCATTGGGAACCGGCGTGCTGGCCGGACTGTGGAACGGCATTCTGGTGGCGGTACTAAAAATTCAGCCTTTCGTCGCCACCCTTATTTTGATGGTGGCCGGGCGCGGGGTGGCGCAGCTGATCACCTCCGGACAGATAGTCACCTTTAACTCCCCGAGTCTGGCGTGGATCGGCAGCGGCAATTTCCTGTTCTTTCCAACACCGGTGATCGTGGCTCTGGTTACATTAGTGGTGTTCTGGCTTTTCACCCGCAAAACAGCGCTCGGCATGTTTATTGAAGCGGTGGGGATCAACATTCGTGCGGCACGAAATGCCGGGGTCAATACGCGGCTGATGGTGATGCTGACCTACGTGCTGAGCGGCGTTTGCGCCGCCATTGCCGGGGTGATTGTCGCGGCCGATATCCGCGGGGCCGATGCCAACAATGCTGGGCTCTGGCTGGAGCTGGATGCCATCCTCGCGGTGGTGATTGGCGGCGGATCGTTGATGGGCGGGCGCTTTAACCTGCTGCTCTCGGTCATTGGCGCGCTGATCATTCAGGGCATGAACACCGGGATCCTGCTCTCCGGTTTTCAGCCGGAACTCAACCAGGTGGTAAAAGCGGTGGTCGTACTCTGCGTGCTGATCGTCCAGTCACCGCGCTTTGTCAGCATCATTAAGGGGATCCGTGGCCATGATAAAACGTAATTTACCGTTAATGATCACGCTGGGCGTGTTTGTGCTGGGGTATCTCTACTGTCTGACCCAGTTCCCCGGTTTTGCCTCAACACGCGTGATTTGCAACATCCTGACCGATAACGCCTTTTTAGGCATCATCGCCGTCGGGATGACCTTTGTGATCCTCTCCGGTGGGATCGATCTCTCCGTTGGCTCGGTGATCGCGTTTACCGGCGTGTTCCTCGCCAAGGCGATCGGTTTCTGGGGGATCTCCCCTCTGGTAGCGTTTCCGCTGGTGCTGGCGATGGGCTGTGCGTTTGGCGCCTTTATGGGGCTACTGATCGACGCGCTAAAAATTCCCGCTTTTATTATTACCCTCGCCGGGATGTTCTTCCTGCGCGGCGTAAGTTACCTGGTATCGGAAGAGTCCATCCCGATTAACCACCCGGTGTACGACACGCTCTCCAGCCTGGCGTGGAAAATCCCCGGCGGTGGCCGTCTGAGCGCGATGGGGTTGTTGATGCTGGGCGTGGTGGTGGTGGGTATCTTCCTTGCCCACCGTACCCGGTTCGGTAATCAGGTTTACGCCATTGGCGGGAACGCCACGTCGGCAAACCTGATGGGGATCTCGACCCGCAGCACGACCATCCGCATCTATATGCTCTCAACCGGCCTGGCAACGCTGGCGGGTATTGTCTTCTCGGTGTATACCCAGGCGGGCTATGCCCTTGCAGGCGTAGGCGTGGAGCTGGACGCGATTGCCTCTGTGGTCATTGGCGGCACGCTGCTCAGCGGCGGAGTGGGGACGGTGCTGGGAACGCTGTTCGGCGTAGCGATCCAGGGGCTGATCCAGACCTATATCAACTTTGACGGCACGCTCAGTTCCTGGTGGACCAAGATCGCCATCGGCATTCTGCTGTTTATATTTATTGCCCTGCAGCGCGGTCTGACGGTGCTCTGGGAGAACCGTCAAAGCTCGCCTGTTACTCGCGTAAACACCTCGGTAACAGAGCGATAACACGCTGAATTTGCTTAAAGTCTAAACATTTTCCGGTAGCGGCCGATAACCTTTTTTTCTGTCCAGAAATATCTCGCTACCGGAAATAATATCATGCTTAAAACGCTATCGATTCGTACCGGCTTGCTCTCTTTACTGGCCGTTATGACCCTTCTGCTGCTGATTGTCAGCGGCATTGGCATTTATGCCCTCACACAGAGTTCTTCTTCACTGCAGCGCATTAATCACCTTCAGGGTGAGCAGATGGTGCAGCTAAATACCGGCTATACGCTGATTCTGCGCGCGCGCAATGAGGCGGGCCAGGCCGTCCGGATGATGGAAATCGGCATGCTCGATGATGCGGCCAAATCGGTTAAAAACATCAATCAGGAAATCGCCGTGGCTCAGAAAACGCTGAAAGGCGTGATCGACGGCGGCGTGGCTGACGAGCAGGGGCAAAAGTTGCTGGATAACGTGGCAACCAGTCTGGCGACGTATAACCAGCAGGGCATCAACCCGATGCTAAAAACCCTGAATGACCAGAGCGCGGACAGTTATTACGACCTGCTGGAGAATACGCTGATCCCCGTGGCGAAGCAGTTTGATAACGATATGCAGGCGTTTCAGACATGGAGCGAAGCGCGAGGGAAGGCGGAAGTCACTGCCGTACAGGCGAGCAAAACCCGCGTGCTGATCCTGATTATTGTCGCCGCGCTGCTGACGGCTGGCATCATCGTGCTTGCCTGGCTGGTGCTGCGCCATATGCTGCTTAAGCCGCTCTCTGCTTCCATTGCTCAGCTGGAGAATGTGGCGGCGGGCGATTTAACCCACACGCTGAATGCCCCGGCGAGCCAGGAATTTAACCGCCTTAACGCGGCGATAGAGGTGATGCGTCAGTCGCTGATGCACTCGGTGATGCGGGTACGCGATGCCAGCTCGCAAATCGACACCGGCAGCCGTGAGCTGACGGCGGGCAACCGGGATCTTGCCGAGCGTACAGAATCCACCGCCACCTCGCTGGAGCAGACCGCTGCCAGTATGGAACAGATTACCGCCACGGTGAAACTCAACGCCGATAATGCCGAGCAGGCGCACCAGCTGGCGAAATCGGTTTCTGATACCGCCGATCACGGCAGCGAAATGGTCTGCTACGTGATTGAAAAAATGCGTGATATCTCCGGCAGTTCAGCGCGTATTGCTGACATCCTGAGCGTGATCGATGGCATTGCCTTCCAGACCAATATTCTGGCCCTTAACGCCTCCGTGGAAGCGGCGCGCGCGGGCGAGCAGGGGCGCGGGTTCGCCGTCGTGGCGGGTGAAGTGCGTAACCTTGCCAGCCGCAGCGCCGATGCGGCGAAAGAGATCCGATCCCTTATCAGCGATTCGCAGACCCACGTTAACGAGGGCAGCGAGCTGGCCCAGCAGGCGGGTGAAACGATGGATGAGATTGCCACCGAAGTGCTGCGCATGACCAAACTGATGCGCGAGATTGCGACCGCGTCTCAGGAGCAGAGCCGCGGCATTGAGCAGGTGAATATTGCTGTGAATCAGATGGACGAAACGGCGCAGCAGAATGCGGCGCTGGTGCAGCAATCCTCCGCCGCGACCCGCTCTCTGGAAGAGCAGTCGCGTCAGCTGATGGAGGCCATGTCATCATTTAAATTGACGGCTCAGACTGCGGCATAATATTTCCCAACCCCGGTACGTTCTGTGCCGGGGATTTATTTCGCCCTGAATTAATGGCCGCAATATTATCGTGAATATCGCCCATTAATATTTCCAGTGAGTGGGTTAACGCTAACGCTTTTTCAGTTGGCTCAAGGTATAAACCCTTGCGGAAAAATAATGGCTCATCAAACAGTTGATTAAAACGCTTCAGGGCCAGGCTCACCGCAGGACGTGACATCTCCAGGCGCACTGAGGCCTTTGCCATGCTGCCGCAGCGGACGACTTCAATAAATACAGGAATAAGGTTTAAATCAATGCCGGTATTCGCCCGGGAATAATTTTTCATTGCGATGCTGCTCCACGAAATATCTGTCAAACTGTTATGGAAATAATGCAGGAGCAATGGCGAATATAAAAGCGTGTTTTTTATAAACACTTATACGGTAAAAGATATAAATGTGTTGGGGAGCCAGACGGGCTCCCCGGGAGTGAGAGATTACGCGTCCGGATACTCGCGGATAAAGCGCTCAACGTCTTCAACCATGTGGTTGTTGCCGACGAAGAAGGAACGACGCTGGTGGAGGCTTTCCGGCACGATGTCCAGAATACGCTCTTTACCGTCGCTCGCCTTGCCGCCCGCCTGTTCGGCCAGGAACGCCATTGGGTTGCACTCGTACAGCAGGCGCAGCTTTCCGTCAGGGTGGCTGGCGGTACTTGGATAGAGGTAGATACCGCCTTTCAGCAGGTTACGGTGGAAATCCGCGACCAGCGAGCCAATATAGCGGGAGGTGTACGGGCGCTGAGTCGCTTTATCTTCTTCCTGACAGAATTTGATGTACTTCTTCACGCCGTTCGGGAATCGGATGTAGTTGCCTTCGTTGATGGAGTAGGTGTTGCCCTTCTCCGGGAAGCGCATACGCTCCTGGCTCAGACAGAAGACGCCCAGCGATGGATCGTAGGTAAAGGCGTGAACACCACACCCGGTGGTGTACACCAGCATGGTGGAGGAGCCATAGACGACGTAACCGGCAGCCACCTGATTACTGCCCGGCTGCAGGAAATCTTCCTCGGTCACCGGCGTGCCAACAGGCGTGACGCGGCGGTAGATGGAGAAAATGGTACCGACAGAAACGTTAACGTCGATGTTGGAGGAACCGTCGAGCGGATCCATCAGTACAACGTATTTCGCGTGTTCACAGCCTTCGAAAACAACAATTTCATCTTCTTCTTCGGAGGCGATACCCGCAACGATGTCGCGCGCGCGCAGTGCAGCTTTCAGTTTTTCATTTGCGAACAGATCGAGTTTCTGTTGAACCTCGCCCTGAACGTTCTCGGCACCGCTGGCACCCAGGATATCGACCAGACCGGCCTTGTTGATATCACGATGGATGATCTTAGCGCCCAGCTTTATTGCCGACAGCAAAGCAGTGAGTTCACCCGTAGCATGAGAGAACTCGTGCTGCTTTTCGACAATAAATTCACCTAACGTTTTCATAACACTTTCCCTGCATCTTTGTGAGTAGAGCGATTGTATGTTCACTAAAACGACTAAAGCCCAACAATCTTAACAAATATTCAAATAGTAGCGCAGAGGTGAATCGCGCCAGCAACATACGGATTTACCTGAAATGCGTTTCACAGCCGCTAACATGTGAGTAAAATGTGCGCCACATTGAAGAAGGATAGTGACGTATGCGCATTCATATATTGGGGATTTGTGGCACTTTCATGGGCGGGCTGGCAATGCTGGCGCGCTCGCTGGGCCATGAAGTGACAGGTTCGGACGCCAATGTGTATCCGCCGATGAGCACGCTTCTGGAGAAGCAGGGTATCTCTCTGATTCAGGGCTACGATGCCAGCCAGCTGGATCCCGAGCCGGATCTGGTCATTATTGGCAACGCCATGACCCGCGGCAATCCGTGCGTTGAAGCGGTGCTGGAGCGCAATATTCCATTCATGTCCGGCCCGCAATGGCTGCATGATTTCGTCCTGCGTGACCGCTGGGTGGTTGCCGTTGCGGGTACCCACGGAAAAACCACCACCGCCGGCATGGCGACCTGGATCCTCGAAGCCTGTGGCTACAAGCCGGGCTTTGTGATCGGCGGCGTGCCGGGTAACTTCGACGTTTCTGCGCGTCTGGGCGATAGCCCATTCTTTGTCATTGAAGCGGATGAATACGACTGCGCGTTCTTCGACAAACGCTCCAAGTTTGTCCATTACTGCCCGCGCACGCTGATCCTCAACAACCTTGAGTTCGATCACGCGGATATTTTTGACGACCTGAAAGCGATTCAGAAGCAGTTCCACCACCTGGTGCGCATCGTGCCGGGGCAGGGCCGTATCATCCTGCCGGAGAATGACATTAACCTGAAGCAGACTCTGGCGATGGGCTGCTGGAGCGAGCAGGAGCTGGTGGGCGAGCAGGGTCACTGGCAGGCGAAGAAACTCAACGCGGATGCCTCCGAGTGGGAAGTGTTGCTCGACGGCGAAAAAGTGGGTGAGGTGAAGTGGGGCCTGGTGGGCGAACACAACATGCACAACGGCCTGATGGCGATTGCAGCTGCGCGTCATGTTGGCGTTCTGCCTGCGGATGCCGCCAATGCGCTGGGCACGTTTATCAATGCCCGCCGCCGTCTGGAACTGCGCGGTGAAGCGAATGGCGTGACGGTGTATGACGATTTCGCGCACCACCCAACGGCTATTCTGGCGACGCTTGCCGCGTTGCGTGGCAAGGTCGGCGGCACCGCGCGCATTCTTGCCGTGCTGGAACCGCGCTCGAACACCATGAAAATGGGCATCTGCAAAGACGATCTGGCCCCGTCGTTAGGCCGTGCCGATGAAGTCTTCCTGCTGCAGCCGCAGCATATTCCGTGGCAGGTGGCGGAAGTGGCCGATGCCTGCATTCAGCCTGCCCACTGGAGTGCGGATGTGGATGCGCTCGCGGATATGGTGGTCAAAGCCGCACAGCCTGGCGACCATATTCTGGTGATGAGCAACGGCGGGTTTGGTGGGATCCATCAGAAGCTGCTGGACGGTCTGGCGAAAAAGGCCGAGGCCGCAGAGTAAAAAAAAGCCCGGTGGCGCTAGCGCTTACCGGGCCTGGATTTTGCACGACCTTGTAGGCCGGATAAGGCGTTTACGCCGCCATCCGGCGCAAAACCGCACCGATTACCCTTCGTTCTCAGACAGCTCGCGCAGATACTGGAAAATCAGACGCGCAGACTTCGGCGGTTTATTCCCTTCTTTCTCTTTCTTCGCGTTGCGGATCAAAGAGCGCAGCTGCTGACGGTCGGCATTCGGCCACAGGTTCAGCACTTCCGGTACCGCATCATCGCCCTGTTCAATTAGACGATCGCGGATCTGCTCCAGCTTATGGAACAGCGCAACCTGCTGGTTGTGGCGGTTTTTCAGTTTATCCAGCGCCTGGCGGATCGGATCTACGTCGCGCTGACGCAGCATTTTCCCGATAAGCTGAAGCTGGCGACGACGGCCTTCTTTTTTGATTTTCTGTGCCAGTTCAATGGCATCACGCAGATCCTGGTCGAGCGGGATTTTGTCCAGCGCGTTTTTACCCAGTTCTACCATTTCTGCGCCAAGCTGTTTTAACTCTTCGGCGTCGCGTTTAATTTCACTTTTACTGACCCAGATGATCTCATCATCTTCGTCTTCGATGTCATCACCGGGAACGTCGTCGAGCCAGTCTTCGGGCTGCTTAGTCATGTCAGGCTCCTTAAAAAAAGAGGCTAATGTTACCAGTTAAGACGCGCACTGAAAAACGGTTCTCTGTTAGACTTCATTTAACTCTCTCTTACAGTATGGCATTTGCGATGAAAGTAACCTCACAAGTTGAAGCGCAGCGTAAGATTCTGGAAGAAGCCGTCTCCACCGCGCTGATGCTTGCTTCCGAAAAATCAGATGGCGCCGAAGTGGCGGTCAGCAAAACCACCGGTATCAGCGTGAGCACCCGCTATGGCGAAGTGGAGAACGTAGAATTCAATAGCGATGGCGCGCTTGGGATCACGGTGTATCACCAGAATCGCAAAGGCAGCGCGTCGTCTACCGATCTCAGCCCGGATGCCATTGCCCGCACGGTGCAGGCGGCGCTGGATATCGCCCGATACACCTCGCCGGATCCTTACGCCGGCGTGGCCGATAAAGAGCTGCTGGCCTTTGACGCGCCGGATCTTGATCTCTTCCACCCGGCAGACGTCACCCCGGATGAAGCCATCGAGCTGGCCGCGCGTGCCGAGCAGGCTTCCCTGCAGGCCGACAAGCGCATCACCAATACCGAAGGCGGCAGCTTCAACAGCCACTACGGCATCAAAGTTTTCGGCAACAGCCACGGCATGCTGCAGGGCTACTGCTCCACCCGTCACTCGCTCTCCAGCTGCGTCATCGCCGAAGAGAACGGTGACATGGAGCGTGACTACGCTTACACCATTGGCCGCGCGCTGGGGGATTTGCAATCGCCGGAGTGGGTGGGCAAAGAGTGTGCCGAACGCACGCTGTCTCGCCTGTCGCCGCGTAAACTCTCTACCATGAAAGCCCCGGTGATTTTTGCCAATGAAGTGGCAACCGGTCTGTTTGGTCATCTGGTGGGCGCTATCGCCGGTGGCTCCGTTTACCGTAAATCCACCTTCCTGCTCGACTCGCTGGGCAAGCAGATCCTGCCGGAATGGCTGACCATTGAAGAACACCCGCATCTGCTGAAAGGGCTGGCCTCTACGCCGTTCGACAGCGAAGGGGTGCGCACGGAACGCCGCGATATCGTTAAGGACGGCATTCTGACCCAGTGGCTGCTGACCAACTACTCCGCTCGCAAGCTGGGGCTGAAAAGTACTGGCCACGCGGGCGGTATCCATAACTGGCGTATTGCCGGGCAGGGCCTGAACTTTGAGCAGATGCTGAAAGAGATGGGCACCGGTCTGGTGGTAACCGAACTGATGGGCCAGGGCGTCAGCGGCATCACCGGAGACTATTCTCGCGGGGCGGCGGGCTTCTGGGTCGAAAACGGTGAAATTCAGTATCCGGTGAGCGAAATCACCATCGCCGGCAACCTGAAGGACATGTGGCGCAACATCGTTACGGTCGGTAACGATATTGAAACACGTAGCAATATACAGTGTGGTTCTGTACTGCTGCCCGAGATGAAAATTGCGGGTCAATAAAGATAGCGTTTTGTTAATAATAAAAAAGGAAGTGAGCAATGCGTAAACATCTGTTAGCGATCGTCGCGGCTTCAACGCTGGTTCTTGGCTCTTCTGCGTTTGCTGCCGATCTTGAAGAAGACATGGGCATCCTCGGGCAAAACCTGAAGGTGGTGCAAAAGACGGACAATGCGGCGGAAATGAAAGACGCCCTGACCAAAATGCGTGAAGCGGCGCTGGACGCCCAAAAAGCGACACCGCCGAAGCTGGAAAGCAAAGCGGCTGACAGCGCAGAGATGAAAGACTATCGCCACGGCTTTGACGTGCTGGTCGGCCAGATTGACGGCGCGCTGAAGCTGGCCAACGAAGGCAAAGTCAAAGAAGCTCAGGCGGCGGCCGAGCAGTTCGTGACGACCCGCAACACGTATCACAAGAAATACCGTTAACCGATCGCGCATCGGACCAACACCCAACGGGAGCCAGTGGCTCCCGTTTTTTTTGCGTGGTGATAAGTAAACCCTATCGCCATCACATTTTTGCATTACCACGCCTGAACGTTTTCGTTGCCTCTGCCCGCCTTTGACCGCTGGAATCAGTGATATTCATCACGTAAATGCATTGATTTGACCGTATTCACCGTATTTATGTGGCACAGATCACTGCCGCGGCTTGCCTTTCCACTTCGAAGTGGAAAACAACTCGCTACAAACCCTTCCTCCCCACCGTTAGTTTTATTCCAGAGCCATTAACGGGGTAAGACGAGTGATTAACGGAGCGGTAATGAACGACGTTGGGGAACAGGCGGTGCAAACAGAACAGCTCGCGAACACCATGCTACAGCAGGTCTATGCTCTGCTGGCCCGGCACAACATCATCCCCAACGCAGTACAGGAGCAAATGCTCACCTCCCACGTTCGCGCCATGGCGCACCGGTCCGTGACCGGCGAGCCGCTGCCGGAGGTTGAAGCAGAGCTGTTTGACGAAATTTCACCGGATTCAATGCGGCTTGCCCGTGAAGTGGTGGTGCAGTTTGGCAACCTTCCTGATGAAGAGGCCTGGCTGCTCTCCGTTCACTTTGAAGTCGCGAAAGACAACCTTTAAGGAGCAACACATGGAACAGATTACAGTCGTGATTGGCGATCGCCTGGGTAAAGGTCAGAAAGTGGCGGCCGGGGTGGAAAAAGCAGGTGGACGCGCGGTGGTTGTGCCGGGCATGGCAGCGGATATGAAGCTCGGCGACGTAATGAAAGCGGAAAACGCCACCTTCGGCATCTCCTTCTGCGGCAGCGGCGGCGCGGGCGCGATTACCGCGCAAACCAAGTATGGCTACAAAGCCAAATACGGCATGCGTTCGGTAGATGAAGGCGTCACCGCCATCAACGAAGGCTGCAACGTGCTGGGCTTTGGCTTTATGGACAAAGAAGAGCTGGGCGAGCGTCTGGTGCAGGCGTGGCAGAAGAAACACGGCGCATAAGCATGAAAGAACAGTTCACAACCACGGTGAGAGTGAAGGGGAAGGGCGACGCCAAAGCGCGCGCCTTTGCCGACGCGCTCAACCACGTTCAGGCCGCGGTGATGAAAGCCTCACCGCATATCTTACTGCGTATTGAGCCACAGGATGTGCAGGTCGTTCAGGCGCAAGAAGCGGTGCGTAAAGAAGCGTTTCTGTTCTTCTTTTTGCGCCGGGAAAGACGCACCTACAGCGTGGAGCTGGATGTGACCGTCAACGTGACCGCCATCAATCTCGATCGGGTGGACTTCGTCACGCAACGCTGATTATTCATAAAAGGGCAGACTGATGTTCTTAATTATATTAATAAAATCGCTCATCATCGGCGGCCTGGTAGGCGTCGGTGTTGGGGCCGGGGCTGCACGCATGTTTCATGCGCCTACCACTCAGGGTATGGGCGCGTTTCGTACGTTGGGGGAACTGAACTCCTGCGAAGGGGATCCCGCTTCTCACTTCTCCTTTGGGTTAGGTTTCTTCTTTAACGCCTGGGCCTCTTCCGTGGCCGCGGGTGCTTTCACACAGGACGTTGACCACCGCATCATCCCAAACTGGGGCGCGGCGGCACTGATGATCAAAAACCGTAACGTCGGCGAAACGCTGCACGATCCGCGCAAAATGGCGATTGCCTGTGGCGTGATCGGCATGATCGTCGTGACTTTCCTTAACCTGACGGCCTCCTCCGTACCGGCTGCGCTTCAGGTCACCGCCGTGAAGGTGCTGGTGCCCGCTGCGAACCTGCTGGTCAACACCGTGATGCCGGTGATCTTCTGGCTGGCGGCCATCGACGCCGGTAAAAAATCGGGCTTCTGGGCCACCATCTTTGGCGGCGCGGCACAGCTGATCATGGGTAACGCCGTACCGGGCCTGGTGCTGGGGATCCTGATCGGTAAAGGCGTTGAAGAGAGCGGCTGGAACCACGTCACCAAAGTGATGATGGCGGCGATCGTTCTGCTCTTCGTGCTGAGCGGCTTCTTCCGCGGCTTCGACATGAAGATGATCGAATCCTTCCATCTGACCGTGCCGAACTGGCTCGACATGATCCACAACTCGCTCAGCGGTAAATAACAGGAGCCTCGACATGGAACAGAATAAAGGTTTTTGGTATGCCGACTGGTCGTTCCCGATCTTCGTTGGCCTGCTCTCCTCCGGCGTGTTCGCCGGGACGCACATGTACTACCTCTACGGCATCGGCGCGTTTAACGAAGTGGCCTTCGTGGCGATGCTGAAAGCGGGGATTGATACCGGGGTCTACGGTGCGGTGGCGGCATTCGGCGCAAGCTTCCTGTTCGCCCGCATCATTGAAGGCTCACTGGTGGGTATTCTCGACATCGGCGGTGCGATTCAGACCGGCGTCGGGCTCGGCGTGCCGGCGCTGCTGTTGGGGGCGGGGATCATGTTCCCAGTGACCAACTTTATTGCCTCGCTGATTACCGGCCTGGTGATTGGCCTGGCGATTGGCTACGTCATCATCCTGGCGCGTAAGTTCACCATCAACCAGAGCAACTCCACCTACGGGGCTGACGTGATGATGGGCGCGGGTAACGCCTCAGGCCGCTTCCTCGGGCCGTTGATTATCCTCAGCGCCATGACCGCCTCTATTCCTATCGGTGTCGGTTCCCTGGTGGGCGCGCTGCTGTTCTACATCTGGCAGAAGCCGATTACCGGTGGCGCCATCCTCGGTGCAATGATTTTGGGCTGGCTGTTCCCGGTCGCCCTTTAATACCCGCGGGCGCTCAGGCGCCCGCCTTATCAGGAGAACCCCATGTTTGATTTACTCCTGCGCCGCGCGCGCCTCGCCGACGATACCCTGACCGATATCGCCATTCAGGATGGGAAAATCGCCGCGCTGGGCGACATTGACGCTCCCGCCCGTAAAACGGTTGAGCTGAACGGTAATGTGTTCGTCAGCGCAGGCTGGATTGACTCTCACGTCCACTGCTACCCGAACTCGCCGATTTATCACGACGAGCCGGACAGCGTAGGCATTGCCACGGGCGTCACCACCGTGGTGGATGCCGGCAGTACCGGGGCAGATGACGTGGATGATTTCTATGAAATTACCCGCAAGGCCGCCACCGAGGTGTTTGCCCTGCTGAACATCTCCCGCGTCGGGCTGATTGCCCAGAACGAACTGGCCAATATGGCGAATATTGATGCCGATGCCGTGAAGCAGGCAGTAAAACGCCACCCTGATTTTATCGTCGGCCTGAAAGCGCGCATGAGCAGCAGCGTGGTCGGTGAAAACGGCATTACGCCGCTGGAGCGCGCGAAAGCCATTCAGAGCGAGAACGGCGATCTGCCGCTGATGGTGCACATCGGCAACAACCCGCCGAACCTCGACGAAATCGCCGAACTGCTCAGTTCCGGCGACATCATCACCCACTGCTACAACGGCAAACCCAACCGTATTTTGACGCCCTCCGGCGAGCTGCGCGCCTCCATCACCTCCGCCCTGAAGCGCGGCGTGCGTCTGGACGTGGGGCACGGTACGGCGAGCTTCAGCTTTGAGGTGGCGAAACGCGCCATCGCGATGGGCATTCTGCCGCACACCATCAGCTCGGATATCTACTGCCGTAACCGGATTAACGGACCGGTCGGGTCGCTTGCAAGCGTGATGTCGAAGTTTCTCGCCATCGGCATGTCTTTGCCGCAGGTCATTGACTGCGTCACCGCCAACGCCGCGGATGGCCTGCGCCTGACGCGTAAAGGCCGCATCCAGCCCGGCCTTGACGCCGACCTGACGCTGTTCACGATTAAACGCCAGCCAACGGTGCTGACGGATGCCGAAAACGACAGCCTGCAGGCTGAACATATTCTGGTGCCGCTTGCCGCGATCCGCGCGGGCAAGGGCTACATGACCGAACAAGGGAGCACGGAACATGCCTTCGATTTATGAGAAGTACCACTTAAAGCAAGTTATCAACACCTCGGGCCGCATGACGGCGCTGGGCGTTTCCACGCCGCGCCCGGAAGTGGTGCAGGCCGCAATGGACGGCATGAATCACTATTTTGAGATGAAGGATCTGGTCAACAAAACCGGGGAATACATCGCGAAGCTTCTTGATGTGGAAGGCGCGACGGTGGTCTCCTGCGCGTCGGCGGGCATTACCCAGTCCGTAGCGGCAGTGCTGGTCAAAGACAGCGACTGGCTGCTGGAAAACCTGCACGTGACCCCGATTGCGAACAACGAGATTGTCCTGCCGAAAGGCCACAACGTTAACTTTGGCGCGCCGGTGGGCACCATGGTCGCGCTGGGCGGCGGAAAACTGGTCGAAGCGGGCTATGCCAACGAATGTTCCGCCGATCAGCTGGCGGCGGCGATCACCCCGCGCACGGCGGCGATCCTCTATATCAAATCTCACCACTGCGTGCAGAAAAGCATGCTCAGCGTCGAGCAGGCGGCAGTAGTCGCACGTAAACACGATCTGCCGCTGATCGTCGATGCCGCAGCGGAAGAAGATCTGCATGTTTACTACCGTTCCGGCGCGGATCTGGTGATCTACAGCGGTGCGAAGGCGATCGAAGGGCCAACCAGCGGGCTGGTGATCGGCAAAACCCAGTACGTTGAGTGGGTGAAACGCCAGACGGCAGGTATTGGCCGCGCGATGAAGGTGGGTAAAGAGGGCATCCTCGGCCTGACCTGCGCCATCGAACACTACCTCACGGCGACCAAAGAGAGCGGTGCTGAGATGGTGGCGAAGATGACGCCGTTTATCGACGCGCTTAACACCCTGAACGGCGTCACCGCGCGCGTAGTCTGGGACAGCGCCGGGCGCGATATTGCCCGCACCGAGATTAAATTTGACGAAGCGACCACCGGCGTGGGCACCGGTGACCTGGTGAATAAGCTCAAGCAGGGTGAATACGCCATCTATTTCCGTGGCTACAAGGCCAACGAAGGGATTATCGAAGCGGACGTGCGCAGCGTAAATGCTGACCAGCTGAACATCGTGTACCGCCGCATTAGCGAAGTGTTAGGACAGGAGAAAAAGGCATGAAACTGACCCCCAATTTTTACCGTGACCGCGTCTGCCTGAACGTGCTGGCAGGTTCGAAGGCCAATGCCAGCGCCATTTACGAGGCGGCGGAAGGCCATGTGCTGGTGGGCGTGCTCTCCAAAAATTACCCGGACGTGGCAAGCGCGGTGGCGGATATGCGTGAGTACGCGGCGCTGATTGATAACGCGCTTTCCGTGGGACTGGGCGCGGGCGACCCGAACCAGTCGGCGATGGTCAGTGAAATCTCCCGTCAGGTACAGCCGCAGCACGTCAACCAGGTCTTTACCGGCGTGGCGACCAGCCGCGCGCTGCTGGGGCAGAACGACTCTGTGGTGAACGGTCTGGTCTCACCGACCGGCACCGTCGGTATGGTGAAAATTTCCACCGGTCCGCTGAGCAGCACGGCACCGGACGGTATTGTCCCGGTGGAAACCGCGATAGCCCTGCTGAAAGATTTTGGCGGCAGCTCGATCAAATACTTCCCGATGGGCGGCCTTAAGTGCCGTGACGAATACCAGGCGGTAGCGGAAGCCTGCGCCCGTTACGACTTCTGGCTGGAACCGACCGGCGGGATCGATCTGGAAAACTTTGAGGCGATCCTGCAGATCGCCCTCGACGCGGGCGTGAGCAAGATCATCCCGCATATCTATAGCTCGATTATCGACAAGGCCAGCGGTGATACGCGTCCGGAAGATGTGCGTACGCTGCTTGAGATGACGAAGAAACTGGTTAAGTCATAACACCCAAAGGAGCCACCATGCACACCCGTAACCTGCTTGTTGCTTCACTCTCTTTGCTTGCTACCGCCGCCGTCGCGCAAACCCAGTATGCCTGGGTCGGTACCTACAACCCCAACGGCGAAGGGCTGTACCGTTTTACCGTTGACGCGCAAACCGGCGCGCTCGGCAACAAAACGCTGGTTAGCAAACTGCCGAACGCCGCGCAGTTGGCCGTCTCACACGACGGCAAAACGCTCTATCTGGCAAGCGAAGTGGAGCAGGGCGTGGTGCAGGCGCTGCGGGTGGAAGATAACGGCGAGCTGAGCGAGTTGAATCAGGTGGCCTCCGGCGGCGCGGGGCCGGTTTATCTTTCGCTGACGCCGAATGGCCAGCACCTGCTGGTGGCAAACTACGTCAGCGGATCGATTGCCGTTTTGCCGGTCAAAGCAGACGGCAGCCTGGGAGATGCCACGGATAAACATCAGGATCAGGGCGAACCGGGTGCAGCAAAACCAGAAGCCGCTGTAGAGGGCAGTTTTGCTATCAGCGATCACAACGGTCCTCATGCGCACATGATCGCCGCCGATCCGAGCGGGAAGTACGTATTTTCGACCGATCTGGGGTTAGATCGCATCTATCAGTACCGTTTTGACGATCGAAGCGGAAAGCTGACCCCCAACGATCCGCCGTTTATCAGCGCCTCCTCGAAAGGGGCCGGACCTCGCCATTTCGTCTTTACGCCGAAAGGGGATGCCCTGTGGCTGATTAACGAAGAGGCCTCAACGCTCACCCATTATACCGTGAATGCCAACGGCACCTTGAAAGCGGGTAAAACACTCTCTGCCCTGCCAAAAGGGTACAAAGGCACCAGTTTTGCTGCCGGGCTGGCGTTAAGCGCCGACGGTAAACAGCTGTATGTGGCTAACCGTTTGCATAACAGCATCGGGCACTTTACCGTAACAGCAGAAGGCACGCTGAGGCATCAGGATGACGTGTGGACGCGTGGCGACTACCCGCGCACCCTGACGCTCGATAAACAAGGACGCTGGCTGTACGTTATGAACCAGCGCAGCGATAACATTACCCGTTTTCGCGTGGCGCAGGATGGGAAGTTGAGCTTCGAGCCAGACTATACGCCGGTCGGCAGCCCATCCCAGATGGTCATTTCACCCTAAGCCGTAAGAGGACAACGACGTGCGATTTCCGAACCAACGTTTAGCGCAACTTTTCGATCTGTTGCAAAACGAGACGCTGCCGCAGGACGAGCTGGCGCAGCGGCTGTCGGTCTCCACGCGAACCGTCCGTGCTGACATCACCGCCCTGAACGGGCTGCTGGCGAGCCACGGGGCGCAGTTTATTCTGAGCCGTGGAAATGGCTATCAGCTTAAAATTGACGACGCCGCGCGTTATCAGCAGCTCCAGGCCTCCCATCCGCGCGCGCTGCGTATTCCCCGTACGGGCGCGGAGCGCGTGCATTATCTGGTGGTGCGTTTTCTGACGTCGGCGTTTTCGCTTAAGCTGGAGGACCTGGCGGACGAGTGGTTTGTCAGCCGCGCCACGCTGCAAAGCGACATGGCGGAAGTGCGCGAGTGTTTTCATCGCTATAACCTGACGCTGGAAACCCGTCCACGCCATGGCATGAAGCTGTTTGGCAGCGAAATGTCGGTTCGTGCCTGCCTGACCGATCTGCTCTGGGAGCTGGCGCAGCAGGACAGCCTGAACCCGCTGGTGACGGACGTCGCACTCAATGCGGGCGTGGCGGAAAAGATGGTGCCAGTGCTGCACGACGCGCTGACGCGTCACCACATTCGCCTGACGGACGAAGGGGAGTTGTTCCTGCGCCTGTACTGCGCGGTATCGGTGCGACGCATCAGCGAAGGCTATCCGCTGCCGGAATTCCATGCGGAGGATGTGGAGGAGAACGTGCGGGAAGCGGCGAAAGATATTGCCGTGGCCATTCAGGAACTGGCGGGCAAAGCGCTTGCACCCTCGGAGGAGAACTGGCTCTGCGTGCACATCGCTGCGCGGCAGATCCAGGAGATCGCCCCAAGCGCCATTAACGCCGATGACGAAGAGGCGCTGGTGAACTACATCCTGCGCTACATCAACACCCACTACAACTACAACCTGCTCAGCGACGCGCAGCTGCACGCGGATCTGCTCACGCACATCAAGACGATGATCACCCGCGTGCGGTATCAAATCATGATCCCCAATCCGCTGCTGGATAACATCAAGCAGCACTACCCGATGGCCTGGGACATGACCCTGGCGGCGGTATCGAACTGGGGCAAATACACGCCGTATGCGATCAGCGAAAACGAAATTGGTTTCCTGGTGCTGCACATTGGCGTCGGGCTGGAGCGTCACTACAACATTGGCTACCAGCGCCAGCCGCGCGTGCTGCTGGTCTGTGACGCCGGTAATGCGATGGTGCGTATGATTGAGGCGGTACTCCAGCGTAAATACCCGCAGATTGAGGTCACGCGCACGCTCACGCTGCGCGAGTACGAGCAGGTGGAATCGCTCAGCGAGGACTTTGTTATCGCTACCGCGCGCGTCAGTGAAAAAGCAAAACCGGTAGTGATGATCGCACCGTTTCCGACTGATTATCAGCTGGAGCAGATTGGCAAGCTGGTGCTGGTAGACCGCACCCGCCCGTGGATGCTGGATAAATACTTCGACGCCGCCCATTTCCGCATCATCGACGCGCCGATTGACCAGCAAACGCTGTTCCGCGAGCTGTGCGAACAGCTTGAAGGGGAGGGGTTTGTGGGGACGGCGTTTCTGGAGTCGGTGGTTGAACGTGAAGCCATCGTCAGCACCATGCTCGGTGACGGCATTGCGCTTCCGCACTCCCTCGGTCTGCTTGCCCAGAAAACCGTGGTCTACACCGTACTCGCCCCGCAGGGGATTGCGTGGGGTGACGAAACCGCGCACGTGATTTTCCTGCTCGCCATCAGCAAAAGCGAGTATGAAGAGGCGATGGCGATCTACGATATCTTCGTCACCTTCCTGCGCGAGCGCGCCATGGCGCGGCTCTGTAGCTGCGGCGATTTTGCCGAGTTTAAAACGGTGGCGATGGAGAGTTTGAGTCGGTTTTGAGAGGCGTTATCCAGAATTCGATGTAATGCGAATGTAATGCTAAACTGCATTACACATTCACTTCTACTGGAGGCATAATGGCCACGCTGAACGTCCGTCTGGATGACAAACTCAAAAATGAGGCTTATGCCGTGCTGGAAAAACTCAATATCACGCCAACGGAAGCTGTGCGTTTACTGTTTCAGTATGTCGCGGAAACGGGACGCATGCCGGTGAAATCGGTCACCATTAGCGACAGTGAAGATGAACTGATACAGACAGTCCGGGAGCGACTGGCTAATCCGCAAAAGGGAATCAAGGTCAGTCTGGATGACTTATGAACTGGTATTTGACCCGAGGGTGTTAAAGGAGTGGAGCAAGCTGGGCGATACCGTAATCAGCCGTTTATCATGACGCAAACAAACGGCTTTAGCGATTACCGCAAATGATGCACAACCTGGTTACTGCTGCCGCGCCAGATCAGCGCGGGGTCTTTTAAATCCTGAACGAACTTGCCGTCGACCAGCACGTTAATCAACTCCACCACTTCCATCTGAGCCGCATTCAGTTCATCCAGCCTGTAACCCGTCCAGACCCAGATATCCTTTCCTGCGCACTCGCGGCGAATGCGTTTTACCAGATTCAGGATCTCCGGCACGTTTTGCGGGTGAAGAGGATCGCCGCCGGAGAGCGAAATTCCCTGTCGTTTGATGCGCGTATCGTTGAGATCGTTAATGATCCGGTCTGCCATTTCCGCGGTAAACGGCATACCGGAATTTAAGCGCCAGGTGCTTTTGTTATAGCAACCCGGGCACTCGTGGACGCAGCCTGACACGAACAGGGTGCAGCGGGTGCCGGGTCCGTTGACGATATCGACAGGGTAGTATTGATGGTAATTCATAGCTTTAACCTGATGCCCTCACCCCGGCCCTCTCCCACAGGAAGAGGGAGAAAACCGGAGCCGGGCTCAACAATATGATCGATCGGTCCCCTCTCCCTTGAGGGAGAGGGGTAGGGTGAGGGGGAGAACCCAGCGCAGAACTTACCCGATCTGCCCATTCCCCAGATGCTTCACGCGGCGTTTCACCTCTTCCTGCTTACCGGCGTTAAACGGACGCGCATCCGGGCTACCGAGATAGCCGCACACGCGGCGGGTTACCGACACGCGTGCCGCGTCGTGGTTACCGCATTTCGGGCAGGTAAAGCCTTTGCTGGTACACTCGAACTCACCGGTAAAGCCGCACTCGTAGCATTCGTCGATGGGCGTGTTGGTGCCGTAATACGGCACATGCTGATAACTGTAATCCCACACGTCTTCCAGCGCCTTCAGGTTGTGCTGAATGTTCGGGTACTCGCCGTAGCAGATGAAGCCGCCGTTGGCGATCGGCGGATATGCCGCTTCAAAGTCGATCTTGTCGTACGGGTTTACCTTCTTCTCCACGTCGAGGTGGAAGCTGTTGGTGTAGTAACCTTTATCGGTCACGCCTTCCACGATGCCGAACTCGGCGGTGTCCAGACGGCAGAAGCGGTCGCACAGGTTCTCGCTTGGGGTACTGTACAGGCTGAAACCGTAGCCGGTTTCCTCTTTCCACTGGTCCACGGCATCGCGCAGGCGCTGAACAATCGCCACGCCTTTTTCACGCAGCGCGTCGCTGTCATACATATGCGTGCCGCCAGACAGGGCATTGATGGTTTCATGGATGCCGATATAGCCCAGCGAAATCGACGCGCGGCCGTTTTTGAAGATCTCAGAGACGTCATCGTCCGCTTTCAGGCGCACGCCGCAGGCCCCTTCCATATAGAGGATAGGCGCCACGCGGGCTTTTACCCCTTCAAGGCGGGCGATACGGGTCATCAGCGCCTTGCGCGCCAGCTGCAGGCGTTCATCCAGCAGTGTCCAGAATTCAGCTTCATTGCCTTTGGCCTCCAGCGCGATGCGCGGCAGGTTCAGGCTGATGACGCCGAGGTTGTTACGCCCGTCGTGGATCTGCTCGCCGTTTTCATCTTCGTAAACGCCGAGGAAGCTGCGGCAACCCATTGGCGTTTTAAATGAACCGGTTACTTTTACGACCTGATCGTAGTTCAGAATATCCGGGTACATGCGCTTGCTCGCGCACTCCAGCGCCAGCTGTTTGATGTCGTAATTCGGATCGCCAACTTTGTGGTTCAGCCCGTCGCGGATGGCGAATACCAGTTTCGGGAACACCGCCGTTTTGCGGTTTTTGCCGAGGCCGGAGATACGGTTGCGCAGGATGGACTGCTGGATCAGACGCGATTCCCAGCTGGTGCCCAGGCCAAAACCGAAGGTCACAAACGGCGTCTGGCCGTTGGCGGTATGCAGGGTATTCACCTCATACTCCAGCGACTGGAACGCGTCATAGCACTCTTTCTCGGTGCGCGAGTGTGCATAACCGTCGGCGTCCGGGATCTGCCACTCTTCGGCCGTTTTGCGGTGCTTGTTGAAGCTTGCGGTCACAAACGGGGCCAGCACTTCGTCAATGCGGTTAATGGTGGTGCCGCCGTAAATGTGGCTGGCGACCTGGGCGATAATCTGTGCCGTGACCGCAGTGGCGGTGGAGATGGATTTTGGCGGTTCAATCTCGGCGTTACCCATTTTAAACCCGTGGGTCAGCATGCCTTTCAGGTCGATCAGCATACAGTTGAACATCGGGAAGAACGGTGAATAGTCGAGATCGTGATAGTGGATCTCACCGCGCTCGTGCGCTGAGACCACATCGCGCGGCAGCAGGTGCTGACGGGCATAGTGTTTGGCGACGATACCGGCCAGCAGATCGCGCTGGGTGGGGATCACTTTACTGTCTTTGTTGGCGTTTTCATTGAGCAGGGCAGAGTTGGTCTGCTCTACCAGGCCACGGATTTCCTGGTTCAGGCGACCGCGCTTTTCACGCTGCACGTCACGATCGTGGCGGTACTCAATGTAGGCGCGGGCCAGCTGCTTGTAGGGGCCCGCCATCAGCTGATTTTCAACCGCGGTCTGGATCTCGTTGATATCCACCTGGCTGCGTTCATTCATCTGGCTGCTAACGACTTCTGCGACGGTGGCGCAGTAATCTGCGTCATCGACTCCCGCTGCTTTAGCTGCACGCAGAATGGCTTCCTGGATGCGCTCTGATTTAAACGGCACTTTACAGCCATCACGTTTCATCACATGCGGTGTCATGATCACTCCATTTTTAAAAACAGTTTATCCACAGAGGTGGAGAAGTATTCACCGGGCGCATTCCCCGCCAGGCCAAAGACTTCCCGCGTTCCCGGCTCGTGTTATCCACAATTCCGGCCAGCGTAAGCGCCGTCTTGTTGTTGGAATAGTAGACGATTAATACAACATGTTGGGTCGGCGTGCATTTTAAGTGCTACATATAGTGATTTGCATCAAACTTGTTTGCGATTTATTTGATGCAGAACAAAGTAAAAAGACGAGAGTACAAACGGCGGGCGCTTCAGCGATTGTAAAGACCGGAAGGAAAAATCTGATTAATTATTCAACAAAAACAAGCGCTCAGCACGGTCTGTACTGAGCGCTACGTGATTAATGGATGCCGCGCACCCAGCTTAAACCTGCCTGTAAAAAGGCGGCGATAGCGACAGTGCCCAGCACCAGTGGGATGAGAAGGGAACGCGCGGGCACCGCATCCTCAATGTGCGGTTCTTCCGTACTCAGGGCTGACAGCGCCTCTTCCCGGGTGCGTGCCGCCAGAAGCTGCTCACGCACACGGTCTTCCGTCAACAGGCTGGTTAGCGTCGTGAGCAGCTGCATATGCGTGCTGCCTGCTTCAGCAGGGGGAATGGCGAGCAGGAAGACCATTCTGACCTCTTCATCCCCCTCCAGCCCCGGCCAGCGTATCGGGTCGTCAAAGAGCGCCAGACAAAACGCCGCCTGATGCACCGTCTCGGTTTTACCGTGTGGAACGGCAAGTGCTTCGCCCAGAGCCGTGGGACCTTCACTTTCACGCTGTAAAACGCTCTGGATAAATGTCTCTTGATCGCCGATGACGTTTCGCCTGACGAGCGGTTCGGCGAGCCAGCGGATCAGCGCTTCAGGGGTACGGTGCGGCGGGTTGATAAAAACCAAATCGGGGTGCGTCAATGCAAGCAAGTTCATATTAAGCCTCTAACAAAAAATCGCAGGTCGCGGAAGGGTGGATCGCCGTTACCGGCTGCACGGGCTCTTCCAGATAGTTGATCTGAGGAAGCCCCGCGAGATCTGCCGGAACGGGAACCGGCTGCGTGCCAGCGTTAAACACGCGGATGACCGTGCCATGCGACTGTTGGGCATGGGGCAGGGCAGACAGAATAAGCGGCTCCGGTAGGGTCAACAGCGAGAAGTGTGCCGGAAGCTGGCGTTCGGGCAGGCGCAACGAAAAGCGCTCAAGGCGATGATCGAGCGTGTGCAGCGTTTGCCGTTGATAGGTAAAGGGCTGTCCGGTCGCGAGATTTTCCAGCTGGCGTAGCGTCAGATGATCGGCATTGTCGGCCAGCGCGACGCTGAATGAAAAGTGCAACGGCTTCAGCAACTGGGCATCGGGGGTCTCAACCACCGTATTATTAATCCCGGATGCCCGACCCGGTCGCCAGTCAAGGTCGTTTCGTCCGAGCACACCCGTTGACTTAAACAGCGTCAGGGCAATCACTGCCGGTTCGTGCCCGAGGATCTGAAACTCCTTCATGCCGCGGCTATTCACCACCAGCGCTTTGCCTTCTTCTGCGACAGCGATAATGCCCTCGCTGGTTTCGAGATCCACGGGCAGCTCGCGATAGCGTTCCTGCCAGTTTTCATCGTCATACCCCGTTTCGCGTTGGATGATCGCAAAGGGCTGTGAGGCGATAGCGTGATGCGTGTGAATATCGCTGTTGATCAGCAAGCGCAGCCGGTGATCGCAGTGGCTGTTTTCCAGCGCACCGTCGACATACAGGTTCGGATCGTCATGGCGCAATTCACACGCCAGACGCAGGCATAACGGTTTTCTGACTGCATCCTGATGTCCGGCGAGATCCGGCGGCAGAAGCAGCGTCGCCTCAATAATCAGCTTTTCGACAAGCGGCGTTTTCAGGCAATCAATGAGTGTGAAATGGGAACAGCGCGTTGGCGTATCGCCCGCAAGCGGGGAGAAATCGTAGCTGTCGCCCGCATCCGCGCAGTCTTCGAGGGTAAAGAACGCGGGGATGCATCTGCCCGTGTGTTTGTCCTCAAGGGTAAGCGTTCCGGCGTCCAGCATCAGCCGATAATGCGCATTTTCTATTTCGCGGCCCTTTTTCTGTTCAGGCTGCCGTAACGGCGCAGGGTTATTCTCAACGTTCACGGTGAGATAGCCAACCGACGGCAGAACCGGCGTCTGCACAGCAATGTGCCAGCGGAAATAGGGAGGAAGGGGCGTTTCACACTCGCCTTCGGCAGTGAGGGAGATCGCCGTTCCGCCGGGTAAAATGTCTCTTTTCAGGACGTCGAAGCGCACGGGCTGCCCCTGATACGTCAGCGCGATATGTTCAGCCCTGCTATACAGCGTGGTTTTAACCACGCGCCGCATTGGGGTGGTCAGCGGATTGAAGATCAGCAGGTCCCCTTCCTGAGCACAGGCGGCGGCCAGCGTTTTTACCACCAGATTCCACAGGCTGTGACACAGCTGCTCGGTTTGTTCCAGCCGATGCAGAATGTCGCGATTGGTCGCATCGCTATTACAGCCGCCGATAGAGTCGTGGGCGTGGGTTCGCAAAAGCGTCTTCCAGAGGGTATCGACTACAGAGAGATTGACCGGTAGCCCCTGATGCCGCGCCATGGCAATCGTCGGCTCCAGCTGTCGCAGGATAAACTGCTCGATCTCATCATTTTTCTTTTTAATGTCGTAGCGCACAGAGCCGATCGTTTTATGGATGCGGGTGTAGCGTGGCGATTTCAGCTCGCCTTCCCAGCTTTCAAACTGCTCACGCTGCGCGCGCAGGATGTCCACGTAACGCTCCAGCGAACTGATGGTGTACCAGTCCTGGTTGGGAGAGTGTTTGCTGGCGACCTGCAGGATAGTCGGCAGCGCCGGGTCGATGCTGACCTGATCGCCGCCGCAGGGTAGGAGCAGGTCATCGATACCGGCCCGTGAACGCAGCAAATCGACCATCGGGTAGATTTTCCCCTGCAGATGGCTGGCTTGCGAAGCGATATTTTTAGCCGCGCCATACCCGAGCGCCATCGCGCAGGCGATGACGCTCGCCCCTGACGGCGCGCGCCAGATAAACTGGCTGCGTTTGGCATGCCGGTCGTGATCGATACCGCGCCAGAAGACGATGTTATCGATATTGCAGCCCTGCAAAATCGTCGGCATCTGCGCATTGTGGCCGAAGGTATCCGGCAGATAACCGACCTGCATCGCATGTCCCAGCGTTCGGGCGGCGAAGATGCCGTACTTCAGGTTGCGGATAATGGATTCGCCATGCACGTTGTAGGTGTCCGTCTGGGTATACCACGGCCCGACGAAAATCCTTTTTTCTCTGACCAGCTTTTCCAGCCTGGCGCGATAATCGGGATTGATCGCAAGAAAGTCCTCCACGACCGCCATCTGCCCGTCAAGGTGATAGCAGGCATAAGCCGGGTTCTGCTCCAGCGTGTTGATAACATCCGCAAAGTTGTATGACGCCAGCACCATGCTGTCCTGACGGGTGAAATACCACTCCTGATCCCAGTGCGTGTGGGCAATAACGTGGATCTGACTCATGATGTTTCCCTCACCTGACGTTCTTTGGGCTGACATAAAGCACGCCCAGGGCGCAAATCAGTGCGCCAATAAAGACGCTCGCCAGATAGCCCGCCACATTGGTCGCCAGCGGCCAGCCCCAGATGGCGGGCAGAGGCAGCGTCTGCTTCACGCCGAGTGCAATCGCCACCAGTGCACCGGCGACGGCACCGGTCATGAACACCGGGATCAGGCGTGGGTTTTTCAGGATGAACGGGATAGCGCCTTCTGAGATCCCGATTACGCCCAGCAATAACGAGGTGCTGCCAACGGTTTTTTCTTCCCGGCTGAAGACATCCGGCAGACCAAAGCGGCCGTTGAGGAATGCGGCAAAACCGACGCCAATGGAGGGGATCACGATAGAGAGTTCGCGGGCGGTTAAATCAAACGTCTCGCTCATGCCATTCAGGCCGAGCGCGACCGAGCCTGCCGCCTTATTGACCGGACCACCAAGGTCGAAAGCGGTGCCCGCGGCGATCATTGCGGAATAGAACCCGCGACCGGTGTCGCCTGCCGAGGTAAAAAAGACCACCATCAGCTGATTAAGCGAGCCAAAAATCGGGTTAATCAGATATTCCATGACCATCACCAGCGTAATGCCGGTGATCAGCGGGACGATTAGCATGGTTTTAATGGTGGTGAGCTGCTGGCGGACATGAATCGAATCGTTGAGCCAGCGCACCAGATAGCCCACAAAGAAGCCAATCCCAATCGCGCCAAAAAAGCCGGAGGGCATAAAGCCCTCGATATCAAAGAAGCGCTTGTAGACTTCGTCTGACATGATGCCGCCGATAAGCCCGGGGATCAGCGCCGGTTTTCCGGCAATGGCAAACGCCAGATACATGGCGAAGACCGGATACATGAACTTGATTGTCATAAAGCCCACTTTATCCAGCACGCTGAACGGCGAATGTTCAATGTTAATAAACTGGCCGGTAATTTTGGCCGTCGCCATCATCAGCCCACCCATGACCACGACCGGTAACATATAGCTGATGGCCGCCATGATATGGCCAATAAATATCTGGTAAGCCGAACGCCGGAGATCGTCTTCGTCTTCATCTGCTACAGCGGTAGCATTTTTTTCCATTGCCAGCGCCTGACGCAGATAGCGATCGGTGTGCTTGATCAGCTCTTGTGTTCGTGTCTGAAGGTGAGGAATGTCATCAAAACGTTCGGCATCCTGAATGGGGACGTCGGTTGCCAGAATAATGGCGGTGGCAGAGGCAATTTCCTGTTTTGTTAAGCGATTTTTAACACCGTCGCTACCCTGCGTTTCGACCTTTACCTCAATGTTATGCGCTTTAGCCCATGCGATAATTTTATTCGCGGCCATAAACGTGTGTGCAATGCCTGTCGGGCAGGCCGTTACCGCGACAACTTTTTGTTTCGTCATTGTCATAATTCCCTGGATGTGAAAACAGGGAAAGTATAAAGAGAAGCCAAAACAGTTTTTAATGTTTGCTAATACTTATTACGTATCGTCATACGCGGGCTTGCAATATGTGAAGCGCCTTCCAGAGGATATTTTTCGGCTGTGGTAAAATCATGTCAGGATTAAACAGGGTGTAATATATGAATTCATTTCAGGGAAGTGAGCGTTTGATATTTGAATACATTCAGCATCACGCTACTCATATTTCTACTATATCGGCAAAAGAGATTGCCCGTGATACTTTTACCACGACAACCTCCGTTAATCGCGTGTGTAAGAAAATGGGCTATAAGAGCTATACAGAGCTTCGGTATCGTTTTTTACGCGATCATTTTACCCCTGCGCCTGTAAACCCTGACGTGGGGCCGCAGGCGGAGGAGATTGTGGTGGAGATGTCCAGGTTGCTGACCCATTCCAGCCATATTTTTCTCTATGCACGGGGCGCATCACTCACCAGCCTCAACTACCTGTCGCGTTTTTTATCTCTGGCGAGCCTGCCGCACCTTATTCTCAACGATATGCACCAGCTGACGCGGGTATCGAAGGGAACGCTGGTGTTGATCAGTAAATCCGGAGAGACGCAGTCGTTAATTGAAATGGCGCGTAACGCGCTGCGCAAAGGATTAAAGATTATTGCGATCACGCGCGAGGGGTCTACGCTGGCCGCGCTCTCTTCTCTATGCTGGCCGTTGTTGATTGATATCAACGCGGTATCGTTATATCAGCGGGAAGGGCAGCTGGAACTGTTAAGTGCGGTAGACCGTATCGGCTGCAGGCTGCTGCAGCACGATACGGTGTAGTCAGGTCGTCAGAGCTGCTTCACTATCCCCAGACGGACGGCATAATCATTTTCATGGTTGCCGTCATCGTTGATATAGGTTTTATCCAGTGAAACCAGTTCGACGTAAGGCGTCCAGCCATCGTCGAGCTTGTAGTTGAAGGCGACGGTATGTTCCCAGTAGGTATCATCCCCGGTTCCCTGATCGACACCATCCTGCCAGCGGAAGCGTGGGTTGTAGGACATCCCGAATTTGCCAATGTTATACGCGAACCAGATGTCGAACTGGTGTGACTGGCGGCGGGTATACCCGCTGCCGTCGAGTTCTTTGTCGCTGTGCGCGTCATTGACGGTGTTATAGCGATAACGGGCGGCGAGATTCAGACCGTTATCGAACGCTTTCCAGCCCTGAATGAAGGGGCGGTAATGGGTATTGCTGGCGGTGAAAACCGTCACCATACCCGGCGCTACGGCAAAGCCGTTTCCAAGATCGAAGCGCCAGCGTGTTTCAATCTCTTGTGCCGCCTCCGTTAAGCCTTTTTCGTCTGGGTTATATCGGTCGGTATCGCCAAAAAAGGTATCATTGTGGTTTTGTGCGGCTTCAACGGAGAAGTAAAAACCATTCTCCGCCTGATGCATGACCTTAATACGGGAATCATTGACGTCTGAGTTTGTGTTGTGACCAAAACGAAGGTCGACGGATGTATTTCCGCACCATCCCTGTGTGCTTAATAATAGTGCGCTAATACACGTTGCTTTAATAATTCTCTTTTTCATAATGTCCTGCCGAGGTTATTTGATTGGCAGGGCTATTTTTATTTTCGGCACGCCACGATGTAAAAGTTATCGTCGTACATTTAGCGTATCGCTAAACATAAAAAAAAGAGATACAGCATGCTGTATCTCCTGATAGTTATTCCTGCACCCACCAGATAGCTTCAAACGGGCGCAAGAGCAGCGTGTCGGGACGGGTGGGGACATCATCATAGTTGCTGAGTGCGACCCGCCATGCGCCCTGTACCGGCTCCGGTTGCCACTGCTGACGCTCGCGGCTCAGGTTCGCCACCACCCTCAGCGTCTGCCCCTGCCACTGACGGCGATAACACCACAGGGAAGGATGGTCCGGGAGCAGATCCTCGTAGTCGCCCCACGTGAGCAGCGGCAGCGTTTTGCGCAGGCGAATCAGCGACTGGTAGGTGTAAAACACCGAGTCCTGGTCGTCCAGCGCCGCGCGGGCGTTCACGGTTTCGTAGTTATCGCAGACGCCAATCCACGGCTCGCCCTCGCTAAAGCCCGCATTGTGCGAGGCGTCCCACTGCATTGGCGTGCGGCCGTTATCGCGGGATTTGCTTGCCAGAATCGCCAGCAGTTCCTCAGGATCGCGACCGTTTGCCCGCATTTCGGCGAACATATTCAGGCTTTCCACATCGCGATAATCGGTGATGCGGCTGAAGTGCGGGTTGGTCATCCCCAGCTCCTCGCCCTGATAAATGTACGGCGTGCCCTGCATACCGTGCAGCACCATGCCCAGCATTTTCGCTGCGGCTACGCGGTGTTCCCCTTCGTCGCCAAAGCGTGAAACGATGCGCGGCTGATCGTGGTTACACCAGAACAGCGCGTTCCAGGCTTTGTTGTGCATCCCCTGCTGCCAGTGGCGGAAGAGGGTTTTCAGCGCGACAAAGTCCGGTTTCGCCTTCGTCCATTTTTCACCGCCCGGGTAATCCACCTTCAGGTGATGGAAGTTAAAGGTCATCGACAGCTCGCGCCCGTCGAGCGAGGCATACTGCTGGCAATTCTCCAGCGAGGTCGAGGACATTTCGCCCACCGTCATCAGGTTGCGCGGGGTAAAGACGTCGCGGCTCATCTCCTGAAGATATTCGTGGATGCGCGGCCCGTCCGTGTAGAAGCGGCGACCGTCGCCCGTTTCGTCATTCGGGAAATCCTGATCTTTTGAAATCAGGTTAATGACGTCCAGACGTAAGCCGTCCACGCCGCGATCGGCCCAGAACTCGCATACCTTTTTCAGCTCGGCGCGCACCTCCGGGTTTTCCCAGTTGAGATCCGCCTGCTCCGGCGCGAAGAGGTGCAGGTAATACTGCTCGCTCTCGGCGTGCCAGCGCCAGGCGTTGCCGCCAAACTTGGAGCGCCAGTTGTTAGGCAGTTGCTCCGGCGTACCGTCGCGCCAGATGTAGAACTGGCGGTACGGGCTTTCCTTATTCAGTGATTCCCGGAACCAGGCGTGCTGGGTTGACGTGTGGTTGAACACCATATCCAGCACGATGCGAATACCGCGTTGATGCGCCCCGGCGACCAGTTCGTCAAAATCATCCAGCGTACCGTACGCCGGGTCGATGGCGATGTAATTCGCCACGTCATAGCCGTTATCCACCTGCGGCGAGATATAAAACGGCGTCAGCCAGATGGCGTCAATGCCGAGGGTTTTCAGGTAGTCCAGCCGCGCGGTCACGCCGCGTAAATCGCCGGTGCCACTGCCGGTCGTGTCCTGAAAACTCTTTGGATAGATCTGATAGATGACGCCGTTCTGCCACCAGTGAGGAAGGGTATTCATAATGCGTTCCTGCAAATGCGAAGGGGCGCAACTGCGCCCCGAAAGATGAAGTTAAACAATCTGCAGCGCGCCCTGACGGAACTTACGCTGATAAACCACGGTGGTGAGCGCCATTGGGACGATAATCGCAATCGCCATTGCCAGGGCAAACACCTGCCAGTAAGCGGGCTGGATGGAGAGAATGCCCGGCAGACCGCCCACGCCAATCCCGTTCGCCATCACGCCGTTCAGACCACACACCAGGCCTGCCAGACCGGAACCGATCATCGCGCAGAGCATCGGGAAGCGGTATTTCAGGTTGATACCGTACATCGCCGGTTCGGTGACGCCGAGGTAGGCTGAGATCGCGGCCGGAACGGAGATCTCGCGCTCGTTGTGCTTACGGCTGACGATGATGATGCCGGTCACCGCAGACGCCTGCGCAATGTTAGACAGGGCGATAATCGGCCAGACCGGCGTGCCGCCGAGGCTCTGGATCATCTGCATATCAATGGCCAGCGTGGTCTGGTGTACACCGGTGATCACCAGCGGGGCGTACAGGAAGCCAAACAGCGCGGCGCCAATCGGTGCGAAGCTGCCGGTCATCAGGTGGCGCACCGCGAAGGCCACGCCGTCGCCGATCATGCGGCCAAACGGACCGATAAACGCATGTGCCAGGAAGACGGCCAGAATCAGCGAGCAGACCGGAACGACCACCAGATAAAGATAATCCGGTACGATGCGCTTCAGGCGTGTCTCAATAAAGCCCAGCATCAGCCCCGCCAGCAGGGCTGGGATAACCTGCGCCTGATAGCCCACTTTGGCGATGGTGAACAGACCGAAGTTCCACACTTCAGGCACCTGCTGACCAAGTAAGTAAGCGTTCATTAACTGCGGAGAGACCAGCGTGACGCCCAGCACGATACCGAGAATTGGCGTACCGCCCATTTTGCGCACTGCGGACCAGCAAATCCCGACCGGCAGGTAGAAGAAGATCGCTTCACCAATCAGCCACAGGAAGTCGTAAACGGTTTTCAGCGCCGGATACATCTGCGCCAGCGTTTTGCCGTCGCTCATCGGCACATCACCGATGACGTTACGGAAACCAAGAATTAAGCCGCCGCTAATCAGCGCCGGCAGCAGCGGGAAGAAGATCTCCGCGAAGTGGGAAATCAGCTGCTCGTGCCACTTCATATTCTGGCGTGCAGCCTTCTTGGCCTGCTCTTTATCCGCCGAGCTGTGCCCGGTGGTTGCCAGCAGAGCCTGATAGTAATCGCCCACTTCGGTACCAATGACCACCTGGAACTGCCCGGCGTTGGTGAAGCAGCCTTTAACCATTTTGAGTTCTTCAATGGCCTTCGGGTTCGCTTTTGCCGGATCGTTCAGCACGAAGCGCAGGCGGGTAATGCAATGGCTAACGGTTGCGATGTTTTCGCGGCCGCCGACCAGGACGATCAGCTGATCAATATCTGCTTGTTTGACTTTACTCATCATGAAACCTCATGACAGATGGTGAGGGGTGTAATGACCTGAGCGCAAGCCTACTCTTTCAGCGTGACGGCGAAAATGGGAACGTTCCCGAAATCGGGCGAAGATCACAATAAACGCTTCAGGGGGGCTATGAAAGATGAGCGGGAATCACGATCTGCCGCGGCTCGCTCCGCCCGTTGATCTGCTCGATCAGCTGCGCGGCGGCCTGTCTGCCGGACTCGGCATAACCTGGATCGACGGTGATGATCTCCGGGTGCAGAAACTTCATCAGCGGCGTGCTGCCGACGCTCGCCACCTGCAGGCTGTCGATGCGCTGCTCCTGGAGGTATTTGCTGGCTCCCAGCGCCAGCGTATCCGTGGCGCACACCAGCGCGGTTGTCTGCGGGGTCAGGACACTGGCAACCTGCTCATAGCCTTGCTTCATGCCCAGACCCGGCAGGGAGGCGACGGCCGGGAGGTTGTGCTTTTTGCAAAACGCCAGATAGGCCTCATGGCGACGCTTGCCGGTGGTGACGTCGGTGTGGGGTACGCCGAGGAAGCTGATATGGCGATGGCCTTTATCGTACAGACGCTGCATCAGGGTGATAATCGCCCCCTCGTCGTCATAACAGACAGAGGCAAAACCGTGGGCGTCGCGCGCCATCATGACCAGTGAGGGCTGCCAGGGTTTTAGCATCTCGTCTTTAATGCCGGTAAAGCCGAACAGCACCACGCCGTCAATGTTGCGTCGCTGGAGCATGCCCAGATGCTCTTCAACCAGCTGCGGCGAGAACTGGCTCTCCATCATGATGGGGTCATATCCCTGCTCGTAAAAGGCGGGCAGCATGGTCTGCACGGCAAGGTTCTCCGAGAGCGAATCCAGACGAGAGACAATAATCGCGACCACTTTGTCACTCTGCCCGCGCATAGCGCGCGCGGAGCGGGAAGGGGAAAAGCCGTGCTGATTCATCACCGCCTCGACGCGCTCGCGTGTGCGTTCGCTGACACCGCTTTCGTTATTCAGCACCCGTGAGACTGTCGATTTCCCCACGCCGCTTAAACGCGCGATGTCTTTAATGGTAAGGCGGTTCTGCATGCTGTTTTCCCTGTAACAACGACAAAATGATCAATTGAGCCTAATGCTATAGCGCGATTTCGCTATGGGCAAAGTCTGGTTTACGTTCGGTTTATTTGCAGGGGGGTATAATACCGCCCGAATCGTCACAAAGGGTACGCTTAAATCCTTATACTGCGCGGCGACACCCTGTTTTTACTTACCGGAGGCTCCATGGATCCCGATCCCACACCTCTCCTGAACGGGAGAACACGTTCTTTCCGGTAAGCCAGCTTTTGCTGTCTCACCGGTGATGTGAGGCAGCAACGTCCCAAACGTTCCTGCTTGAAAAATTGAGTGCCTGACAGGTACGGCTTTGCCACGCCTGAAGGGAATGCTGCGTCCGCCGTTGCGGATGCGGAGGAATGACTATGTTTAAAAATATCACCCGGCAGCTGCAGGCCCTGCTGAGCCGCCACCTGCCACATCGTCTTATTCAGCGCGACCCGCTGCCCAATGCTAAAAACATCGCGGGTGCAGCGATTCCCGCTTCCCTGACCGAACGCTGCCTGAACGTGGCGGCAATGGATGAGAACGAAGTCTGGCGCGCCTTTGGCGGCCACCCGGAAGGGCTGAACGCGACGGAAGTGGACAAAATCCGCGCCGTGCACGGCGATAACCACATTCCGGCGCAAAAACCGTCTCCGTGGTGGGTGCACCTGTGGCTCTGCTACCGCAACCCCTTCAACCTGCTGCTGACCGTGCTCGGCATCATCTCCTACGCGACGGAAGATCTCTTTGCCGCTGGGGTGATTGCTCTGATGGTGGGGATTTCCACGCTGCTGAACTTTATTCAGGAAGCCCGGTCCACCAAAGCGGCGGACGCCCTGAAAGCGATGGTCAGCAACACCGCGACCGTCTCGCGCGTGATTAACGACCTCGGCGAAAACGCCTGGGTGGAGCTGCCCATTGACCAGCTGGTGCCGGGTGACCTGGTGAAGCTGGCCGCGGGGGACATGATCCCGGCGGATTTACGCATCATTCAGGCGCGGGATCTGTTTGTCGCCCAGGCCTCCCTGACCGGGGAATCCCTGCCCGTTGAAAAGGTGGCGCGCAGCCGTGATCCGCAGCAGATGAACCCGCTTGAGTGCGACACCCTGTGCTTTATGGGAACCACGGTCGTCAGCGGTACGGCGCAGGCGATTGTCACCGCGACCGGGGGCAACACCTGGTTTGGTCAGCTTGCCGGACGCGTCAGCGAGCAGGAGAGCGAGCCGAATGCCTTCCAGAAAGGGATTGGCCGCGTCAGCATGCTGCTGATCCGCTTTATGATGGTGATGACGCCGATTGTGCTGTTGATCAACGGTTACACCAAAGGCGACTGGTGGGAGGCGGCGCTGTTTGCCCTCTCCGTGGGCGTTGGTTTAACGCCGGAAATGCTGCCGATGATTGTCACCTCCACGCTGGCGCGTGGGGCGGTGAAGCTCTCGAAACAGAAAGTGATCGTCAAGCACCTCGACGCTATCCAGAACTTTGGCGCGATGGACATTCTCTGCACCGACAAAACCGGCACTCTGACGCAGGATAAAATTGTGCTGGAGAACCACACCGATATCGCCGGTAAAACCAGCGAACGCGTGCTGCACAGCGCGTGGCTGAACAGCCATTACCAGACCGGGCTGAAGAACCTGCTCGACGTGGCGGTGCTGGAAGGGGTCGATGAGGAAGCCGCCCGCACGCTCTCCGGTCGCTGGCAGAAGGTGGATGAGATCCCGTTCGATTTTGAACGCCGCCGCATGTCGGTGGTGGTGAGCGAGCAGCCGGACGTGCACCAGCTGATCTGCAAAGGCGCGCTGCAGGAGATCCTGAATGTGTCGACGCAGGTGCGCCATAACGGTGAGATCGTGCCGCTGGACGACACCATGCTGCGCCGCATCAAGCGCGTTACCGACAACCTGAACCGTCAGGGGCTGCGCGTGGTGGCGGTGGCGAGCAAGTTTCTGCCCGCGCGCGAGGGGGACTATCAGCGTATCGACGAATCCGATTTGATCCTCGAGGGTTACATCGCATTCCTCGATCCGCCGAAAGAGACCACCGCGCCTGCGCTAAAAGCGCTGAAGGCGAGCGGTATCACCGTTAAAATCCTCACCGGCGACAGCGAGCTGGTGGCCGCGAAAGTGTGTCACGAAGTAGGGCTGGATGCGGGCGATGTGGTCGTGGGCAGCGACATTGAGCACCTGTCCGACGACGAGCTGGCGAAACTGGCGCAGCACACCACGCTGTTTGCCCGCCTGACACCGATGCACAAAGAGCGCATTGTTACCCTGCTGCGTCGTGAAGGGCACGTTGTGGGCTTTATGGGTGACGGCATCAACGATGCGCCTGCCCTGCGTGCCGCGGATATTGGCATCTCCGTGGACGGCGCGGTGGATATCGCCCGCGAAGCGGCGGATATTATCCTGCTGGAAAAAAGCCTGATGGTGCTGGAGGAGGGCGTTATCGAAGGGCGTCGCACCTTTGCCAACATGCTCAAGTACATCAAAATGACCGCCAGCTCCAACTTCGGTAACGTGTTCAGCGTCCTGGTGGCCAGCGCGTTTCTGCCGTTCCTGCCGATGCTGCCGCTGCACCTGCTGATCCAGAACCTGATGTACGACGTGTCCCAGGTAGCGATCCCGTTTGATAACGTCGACGACGAGCAGATCCAGAAGCCGCAGCGCTGGAACCCGTCCGATCTGGGGCGCTTTATGCTGTTCTTTGGGCCGATCAGCTCCATCTTCGACATCCTGACCTTCTGCCTGATGTGGTTTGTGTTCCATGCCAACACGCCGGAACATCAGACCTTGTTCCAGTCCGGCTGGTTCGTGGTGGGTCTGCTGTCGCAAACGCTGATTGTGCATATGATCCGCACGCGCCGCATTCCGTTCATCCAGAGCCGTGCCGCATGGCCGCTGATTGTGATGACGGGCATTGTGATGGCGCTCGGCATCGCGCTGCCGTTCTCGCCGCTGGCAAGTTACCTGCAGCTTCAGGCGCTGCCGCTGAGCTACTTCCCGTGGCTGGTGGCGATCCTCGCGGGCTACATGGTGCTGACGCAGATGGTGAAAGGGTTTTATGCGCGTCGGTATGGATGGCAGTGATTTTTTGCCGGGTGGCGGCTTCGCCTTACCCGGCCTACTCCCGTCACGTAGGCCCGGTAAGCGCAGCGCCACCGGGCAATAGCTTTCTTCCCAAATTCAACAACCTGTGATCGCCGTCGGCGCATTCGCTTGACGACAATTTGTACGCATGTTAACAGAATGTTTTGCCTTTATTTGGCCCGTCAGATAAGGAACATTCATGTTACGGTACAGTCTCTTAACCGCCGGGCTGCTGCTCGGCGCCTCTGCCTTTGCCGCCCCGGCAGGGGATCTCCCGTTAATGCCCTGGCCTGAGAAGGTGGAACGCCCGACCACGCAGGGCGCACTGGTGCTCACCAGCCAACTTTCCGTGACCGTCAGCGGCGACGATCTCGGCGACGCGGTCAACCGCCTGCGTCAGCGTATCGCCCTGCAAACCGGCTGGACGCTACAGCCGCAGGCTGAGCTACCGGACAAACCGACCATTCGCATCGCCATCGCCAAAAAGGTGAAGCCGCAGCCGCTGCCGGACAGCGATGAAAGCTATACGCTCACGGTGGATGCCAACGGTGTGAACATCTCCGCCAACACCCGCTTCGGCGCGCTGCGGGCGATGGAAACGCTGCTTCAGCTGGTGCAAAACGGCGCGGAAAACACGTCGCTGCCGTGGGTGACCATTGAAGACGCGCCGCGCTTCCCGTGGCGAGGGCTGCTGCTCGACTCGGCGCGCCATTTCATTCCCATCGTGGATATCAAACGCCAGATTGACGGCATGGCGGCCGCAAAGCTTAACGTCCTGCACTGGCACTTAACCGACGATCAGGGCTGGCGCTTCAGCTCGAAGCGTTACCCGAAGCTGACGCAGCTTGCCAGCGACGGGCTGTTCTATACCCCTGAGCAGATGCGCGAGATTGTTCGCTATGCCACCGAGCGCGGCATCCGCGTGGTGCCGGAGATCGACATGCCGGGCCACGCCTCGGCGATTGCTGTGGCCTACCCGGAGCTGATGAGCGCGCCGGGGCCCTACAAAATGGAGCGCAACTGGGGCGTGCTGAAGCCGGTGCTTGATCCGACCAAAGAGGCCACATACGCCTTTGCTGACGCGATGGTCAGCGAACTGGCGGCGATCTTCCCGGATCCGTATCTGCACATCGGCGGGGATGAGGTGGACGACAGCCAGTGGAAAGCGAACGCCGCGATCCAGACGTTCATGCGCGACCACACGCTGGCGGACAGCCACGCGCTGCAGGCCTATTTCAACCGCAAGCTGGAGACGATCCTCGAGAAACATCATCGGCAGATGGTCGGCTGGGATGAGATCTATCATCCTGACTTACCGAAAAGCATTCTGATCCAGTCCTGGCAGGGGCAGGACGCGCTGGGTAAGGTGGCGCAAACCGGCTACAAGGGTATTCTTTCGACCGGTTTCTACCTCGATCAACCCCAGTCCACCGCCTATCACTACCGCAATGAAATCGTTCCCCAGGGGCTGAATGGCGTGGACGTGATAGCAGACACCGACAGCGCCCAGAGCTGGGCCTTCTCCATGCCGCGTCTGAAAGGCAAGCCGGTCGAGGGGAGTTTTACCCTGGTGAAAGGGGACGCCGGCTGGCGCGGTTTTATTGATTTTGCCGGGAAATCCCGCCGTGCGGTGCAGGATATTGCATGGCGCGACGACAATCAGGTGACGTTTACCGTTGACACCTGGATGGGCGAAACGCGCCCGGTCGTCTCGGTCGATAACGACAAGCTCACCGGTTACTTCCTGGTGGGCAATACCCGCTATCCGATTAGCGGTACCCGTCTGGACGAGGTGCCGAAAGGGATCCCACCGGTAGTGCCGGACGTGGCGAATCAGGCTAATTTGCTCGGCGGAGAAGCCGCGCTGTGGGCGGAAAACGTGGTCGCGCCGGTGCTGGATATCCGCCTGTGGCCTCGGACGTTTGCGGTGGCGGAGCGGTTATGGTCCGCGCAGGACGTCAATGATGTCGACAACATGTATACCCGCCTGCAGGCGATGGACAGCTGGACGACGGTGTCGGTTGGCCTGCAGCAGCATACCCAGCAGCAGGTGCAATTCACGCGGCTCGCGAATAATGCCGACACGTTGCCGCTGCAAATCCTCGCGCAGGCGCTTGAACCGGCCCAGTATTACACCCGTCAGCACCTCAAGTTCCAGGCGGGAAACTATCACCAGTTTGAGCCGCTTAACCGCCTCACGGATGCGCTGAATGCGGAAAGCATCACCGTGCGTCAGATGAACAAATGGGCGGACCGTCTTGTGAGCGATGCGGAAGACACGGAAAGCGCCGACGCGCTGCGCCACGTCTTTAATCGCTGGCAGAGCAACACCAGCGACGCGCTGGCGCTGAGCGAAAACAGCTATCAGCTGAAGGCGATTAAACCGGTGATCCTGGAGGTGGATAAGCTTGCCGCAATTGGCCTGAGGCTGACGGATCTGGTGGCGCGACAGGGCACGCTGGATGACAAAGAGATCGCCTCGATTCAACGCGAGCTGGATAACGCGGCGAAGGTGCAGGACGAAGTGGTGATTGCTGCGGTGTATCCGCTGGAGACGCTGCTCAGGGCGACGCGAAACCAGTAACATAAGCGCCCGGTGGCGCTACGCTTACCGGGCCTACGTGACGTGTAGGCCCGGCAAACGAAGTGCCTCCGGGCGTAAAGGCAACTCAGTTCTTCAACATCCACGCCTCTTTCCAGTCTGAACCCACGCCGGGCTCGAACTGGGTAGAGGTCGAACTGTACTGCTTGCAGTACCCACTGTACGGGAATGGCTTGCACTCGTAGGTCTTACCGTCTTTGGGCTGCAACACCACGGTGCCCGCCTTATAAGAGGCAAGGTTATCCGGGAAGATAAAATCAGATTTACCGGTATCGCCGGAGGTTGCTTCACCTTCGAGCATCATATCCAGCACGTCCTGCGCGAACAGGGTGCCGGCTTTATTGGTAGCGTAGTATTTCAGCATGTGGTGCCCTGGCGTGACGTTTGTCAGGTTCATGGTCACATCCTGGTTGCTGTTATTCATATCCTGCTTCAGATAACCTTTTTCCGCTCCGGGATGGTTCAATACGTGTGCTTCAAGGTTCACGTCACCCTGCGTATTGACGTGGAATGTCACCGTCGCGGCACCGTGAGTCACTTTGCTGTAATGCAGGTCAGTCACGGCAATGGATTCATTAACCACCGCTTTTTGCTCTTCATAAGAGATAGCCACTGACTTCAGCGTACTGTCTTCTTTTACGAAGACGCTGTTTGCGCCGTGAACCGGGCTAACTTCTCCGCTTTCATCCTTCACGCCGACGCGCACGTCGTGATGAGCGCTGTTAATTTTTTGCGCCAGATCGTAGGCCCACTGGTTGGCATCTCCCTGTTGAGCCGAGGCGATAGTCAGCTCGGTCGCCATGGAGGCAATTTCGCCGTTGGCATCGAAGAAGCGAGCAATCACTTTATCGCCCACGTTGAGGTTGTTACCTGCAATCTGGCCGCTCAGCGTTTTGCTCCACACGGAGGCGGCGGCCGGGGTTTCATCCGGCGTGACGTTGCCGCCGTTACCGAAGTCCACGTCGATGGCCTGATAGAAACTGTTGGGCGTATCGGCAATTTCCCACACGCCGTAAATCACCTGATAACCGGTACGTTCCGGCACGTTACAGTTCATCGACTGGGTCATTGCGGGCGCCTGGCCGTTGCCGTTTACCGTACAAAACGGCGTTAAGTCGAACTGGTCGCGGGTCAGCGGCTTATTCGGATTCCAGTTTTGTTTGGTGATGTAATAGCGCCAGTTGGTGGTTTTGTGCGGCGCGGTGGGGTGCCAGACAAACTGATGTACCCCGGCGGTCATCGGCGTTTTGGTCCAGGCATTCTGGCTTTGCTTATCAAGCTGCGAGTAGTTGGCAATCCCGGCGCTGGCGAGTTCGCCATCCGGCGGCAGGCTCCCTGACGGGAAACCGGAGGCACGTTCTACGCTCTGGGGTTCATATTCCACCAGACCGCAGTCAATGTTTTGTCCCTGTTTACACATATAAGCGCGGCTGGCAGGGGATTCGATATAGCCGTATGCCAGCGCAGAAGAGGCTACCGTAAGAGTGGCCATAGCCAACGCAATTCTGGAGATTTTCATTTTTGTCCGAAGCGGGAATTTATAAAGGTGTGCGAGTGTATTTATTCCCGGACCGCGTCGTCATCGTATTACGAAGGTAAAAATAGCCAAATAAAAAAAGGCAGCCGAAGCTGCCCTGATTTGCCTGAAATTGATTAGCGGCGCACGGCGATCGCTTCGATTTCAATTTTCACGTCTTTTGGCAGACGCGCCACTTCAACGCAGGAGCGCGCCGGGAAGGTCGCATTGTGTTCGGTAAAGAATGCTTCGTAAGTGGCGTTAACGGTCGCGAAATCATTCAGATCTTTCACGAACACGGTCGTTTTCACGATGTCGCCCACTTTCAGACCGGCAGATTCAACGATAGCCTGCACGTTTTCCAGCGACTGACGCGCCTGTGCCGCTACGTCGGCTGGCACTTCACCGGTTTTTGGGTTCACCGGGATCTGGCCCGAGGTGATGATCATGCTGCCCAGATCAACGCCCTGAACGTACGGGCCGATAGCCGCGGGTGCATTTTCCGTCGCGAGTACTTTGGTCATGATTTCTCCAGAATAACAGCTGATTAAATGTTCCCGGCCATTATAGGGAGGCCGGGATCCTTTACCAACCTCAATTAGTTGGCCAGCACCACATAATGAGAAAACTCTTTTTCGCAGTATTTGCATTTGAGTGCGATGTCATCAGCGCGTTTTTTCACTGCAAAACTGGATGAAACCGGCTCAGCATGACTGATGCAGTTGCTGTTCGGACAGACCAGCACGCTCTCAATGCGATCCGGCAGGCCAGGATGGGATTTGCCGACCACTTCATACTCGTCGATGCGGTTGACGGTGGCATCCGGTGCGTACAGCGACAGCTGGTTGACCTGCTCGTCGGTCAGGAAGGTATTCTCGATTTTGATCAAGTCCTTGCGGCCCATCTCGCCCGACGGCAGGTTCAGGCCAATGGTGATGCGCTGATCGGTCTCGGTCAGTTTGAACAGCGTCAGCAGCTTAAATCCCACCTGCGCAGGGATGTGGTCAATCACGGTGCCACGTTTGATGGCTTCAACCTGGAGTTTGTTATCGTGTGTCATGGTCGTCTCCCCTTACAGAGCTAAATCGCGATTCAGAACCAGTGCCAGTAACGCCTGGCGGGCGAAGATACCGTTCCCGGCCTGCTGGAAATACCAGGCGTGCGGCGTTTTATCCACGTCAGTGGTGATCTCATCGATGCGCGGCAGTGGGTGCAGCACCTTCATGTTGTCGCGCGCGCCGTCGAGGTCGCTGGCGCGCAGCACAAACTGCGCCTTCACGTTGGCGTACTCGGAAGGATCCAGACGCTCTTTCTGCACGCGGGTCATGTAGAGAATATCCACGTGGCTCATCACCTCTTCGATGCTGGCGTGCAGGCTCCACGCAATGCCTTTTTCGTCCAGCATATCGAGAATGTACTGCGGCATCGCCAGCGCGTCTGGGGCGATGAAGAAGAAGCGGTTGCCGTTAAATTTCGCCAGCGCCTGGGTCAGGGAGTGGACTGTGCGGCCATATTTCAGGTCGCCGACCATGGCGATGTTCAGGTTCTCCAGCGTGCCCTGCGTCTCCTGAATGGTGAACAGATCCAGCAGGGTCTGCGTCGGGTGCTGGTTAGCACCGTCCCCGGCGTTCAGTACCGGGATGCCGCCGGAAAACTCGGTCGCCAGGCGCGCCGCGCCCTCCTGCGGGTGGCGCATCACAATCGCGTCTACGTAGGTGCTGATCACTGAAATGGTATCCGCCAGGGTCTCGCCTTTTTTACCCAGCGACGTGTTGCTGCTGTCTGAGAAGCCCACCACGCTCGCGCCCAGGCGGTGCATGGAGGTTTCAAAGGAGAGGCGGGTGCGGGTCGAGGCTTCAAAGAAGCAGCTCGCAATCACCTTGTGCTTCAGCAGCTCCGGTTGCGGATTGGCCTTCAGTTTTGCCGCGGTTTCCAGAACCAGTTCCAGCTCTTCGCGGCTGAGGTCGTTTATGGAAATGATGTGTTTTTGATAAAGCGGATTCATGTTTATCTCCTGACGCCGGGCAAAAAAAAGCCCCTCAAATGAGGGGCTCTGGGAATAGATTAAGCAACGGGAAGAAAAACGGCAGGCCAGCGTCTGATTTCAGACGCGGTAAGACGTTATGTCGTACACGCTTGACCATGCTTCCTCCCGGCAAATTGTCGGGCATTATACGCAGCTCGCTTTGCGGATCAAGCGATTTAATGCACGCTTTACTCAATGCAAACGGTTCTTTGTGAATATTAATGCGTTCTGAGTAAATAATTAATTTGTTTATGCACCAGCGCGGTGCGCTTCACCACCCGAGGGGCGACCCAGACGATACTGCTTCCGGCCACCACGCCTAAAATTTCCGGTAACTGGTGATAATCCAGGATACGCGCCACCGCGCGGCCATATCCGGCAACGGTATGGATAAGGATAAATTCGCTATTGTGCTCAACGCTCACCACCATTTCGGACACGGTGCGCGCGGCATCAGGAGCGGGGCGCAGCTGGGGATTCAGCGAATAAATCTTTAGCCCTTTGGCATTTCGAATTTTTATGACACCGAGCAACTTGAGCAGACGTGAAACGGTGGACTGGCTGATGGTCTCAAAACCCCGCTCCTGTAAGTCGCGGCGGATCTCCTCCTGAGAGAGATAGCCCTTTTCCGCGATCAGACGCTGGCAGACCGTTAGCTGTAGTTGCTCTTTGGGAGAGTACTCTTCGTAATCCATCATAGTTCCCATATCAGTTCCCGAAATAACCGGTGACACCGCACCGATCCACAGGCCGGATAAGCGCAGCGCCATCCGGCAAATTACAACAACGCCCCCAGACTTAACGCCACCATAATCACCACCGTTAAAATCCCCAGCAGCGGCGCGACCCATTTCAGATAGCGCACGTAAGGCACGCGGGCGATAGCCAGCCCGCCCATTACGACGGCAGAGGTGGGAGTGATCAGGTTAACGATACCGGACGCCGACTGGTAAGCCGTAACTACCAGGTCGCGGTTGACGTTAGCGAAATCGGCAAGAGGCGCCATGATCGGCATCGTCAGAACGGCCAGGCCGGACGAAGAAGGCACAAGAAACGACAGCACCACCTCCAGCCAGTACATCACGTTGATGAACGCCACCGTCGATAAGCCGGTAACCATTCCCTCGGCGCTGTGCAAAATGGTGTGGGTAATCATGCCCTTATCCATGATCACTACGATACCGCGCGCGATACCGATAATCAGCGCGACGCCCAGCAAATCTCGCGCGCCGTTGATAAAGGTTGAGGTCAGTTCCTCTTCGCTCATGCGGGCGATCAGGCCGACGATTATTGCACTGGCGAGAAATACCGCTGAGATCTCCGCCATCCACCAGCCGAGCACCGCCACGCCGTAGATCATGACCGCGAAGGCAAGGGCGAAAATCACCAGGATGATTTTGCGCACCGGGGTGAATTCCAGCGACTGTTCGCCCTTGTTGCCGAGGAAGTGGGCGAGGTTCTCCTCCTGTTTGTCCGCAACGATGGAAAGAGACGGATCCTTGCGCACTTTACGGGCATAGCGCATCACCCACGCCACGCAGATGATCCACCCGATGACCAGCAGCGCCACGCGCAGGGCGATACCGTTGGTGAAGGGGATCCCGGCGGCGTTGGCGGCGATCACTGTCGCGAACGGGTTAATGGTGGAGCCAAGCGTGCCGATCCCGGCGCCGAGCAGCACGGTGGAGGCGGCTACCACCGGGTCGAAACGGGCGGCCAGCATCACCGGAACCAGCAGCGTATAGAACGGCAGGGACTCTTCGGCCATGCCGTAAATGGTGCCGCCTGCGGCAAACAGCGCCATCAGGATCGGGATCATCCACTCTTCACGACCGCGCAACCGGGTGGTGACGCGTTCGATCCCGGCGTCAATGGCCCCGGTTTTAGTGACGATCCCGAGGAATCCCCCGATGATCAGTATAAACAGCGCAACGTCGATCGCCCCGGCCTGGCCGGACTCGGGATCGTACAACCCGGCAATCGGGGCCATCAGCACGGAAACCAGTCCCTGCGGATGGGCCGCTACGTGCGCATAGGTTCCGGCAACCGGCACGTCCTTGCCGAGCGCCTCGTTCATGGCCATGTGATACTGCCCGGCCGGAACAATCCACGTCAGGACGGCAACGACGGCAATCAGAAAAAAGAGAATGGTGTATGCGGAGGGAAATTTGAACTTGCCCATGATGTTCTCCTGAAACCCGGCGCACCCCGCGGCGCGCCGGGCGGTGATTAGTCGCCGAGTGTCGCCACCATGACCGCTTTAATGGTATGCATGCGGTTTTCTGCTTCATCAAAGACGATAGAGTTCGGGGATTCGAAGACCTCTTCCGTCACCTCCAGCCCTTTCAGGCCATAGGCCATTTCGATTTCGCGGCCCACTTTGGTGTGCTCGTTGTGAAACGCCGGCAGGCAGTGCATGAACTTGACGTTCGGGTTGCCGGTGGCTTTCATGACGTCCGCGTTGATTTGATAGGGCTTCATCAGGCTGACGCGTTCGGCCCACGCCTCTTTCGGCTCGCCCATGGAGACCCACACGTCGGTGTAGAGGAAATCCGTCCCGCGCACGCCTTCTTCCACGTCGTCGGTCAGGGTGATGCGCGCGCCCGTTTCTTTCGCGATGGCACGGCACTGCTCAACCAGACCCGCTTCCGGCCAGAAGGATTTCGGTGCCACCAGGCGGATGTCCATCCCCATTTTGGCCGCGCCGACCATCAGGGAGTTGCCCATGTTGTTGCGTGCGTCGCCGAGATAAGCAAAGCTCAGCTCCGGCAGGGTTTTGCCCGGGGCGTGCTCCAGCATGGTCATCAGATCGGCGAGGATCTGCGTCGGATGGAATTCGTCGGTCAGGTCGTTCCACACCGGTACGCCCGAGTATTCACCCAGCTCTTCAACAATCGCCTGGCCGTAGCCGCGGTATTCGATACCGTCATACATACGCCCCAACACGCGGGCGGTGTCTTTCATCGACTCTTTATGGCCGATCTGCGATCCGCTTGGGCCGAGGTAGGTCACCTGCGCACCCTGGTCAAACGCGCCCACTTCGAAGGCGCAGCGGGTGCGGGTGGAGGTTTTTTCAAAGATCAGGGCGATGTTTTTGCCGACCAGGGTTTGCTTTTCGCGTCCGGCTTTTTTGGCCGCTTTTAGCTCGATGGCGAGGTCGATCAGGTACTGGATCTCCGCCGGGGTGTAGTCCAGCAGTTTCAGGAAGTTGCGGTTTTTCAGGTTGATGGTCATATGGGAAATCCTTTTTAAATGTATGTTCAGTTACGAATCAACGTGCCTTTCTCGCCCGCCAGAATCTCTGCCCCATCGGCCAGCGCGCCGATTCCGGCAATGCCGTTGCAGGCTTCAACAAACTCGCGGCAGGCGGCCACTTTCGGCCCCATCGATCCGGCGTCAAACTGCATGCCTCTGAGCAGTTCTGGCGTCACCTGCGCCAGCGGGCGCTGGGTCGGTTTTCCCCAGTCGAGGTACACCGCGTCGGCATCGGTGAGGATCAGCAGGGCGTCGGCCTCAATCTGGCGCGCCAGCAGGGCGGCGGAGAGGTCTTTGTCGATCACCGCCTCAATGCCGTGATAGCCGTTGGCGTTTTCCACCACCGGCACGCCGCCGCCCCCGTTGCAGATCACCAGGTGGTCGCGCTGGATCAGCGCCGTGATGGCGTCGCTCTCGACGATGCGTTTCGGCTGCGGTGACGGCACCACGCGACGGAAGTAGCTGCCGTCGGCCTTAAACACCCAGCCTTTTTCCGCGGCCAGCGTTTTTGCCTGGGCTTCGCTGTACACCGGGCCGATGTATTTGGTCGGGTTGCTGAACGCCGGGTCGGCGGCGTCCACTTCCACCTGCGTGAGCAGGACGCTCACCTCACGCTGCGGCAGGCTGTTTTTCAGCGCCTGCTGGAGCATGTAGCCGATCATCCCCTGGCTTTCGGCACCAAGAACGTCCAGTGGGTAAGGGGTCACTTTGTCGTAGGCGCTGTTCTGCAGCGCCAGCAGCCCGACCTGTGGACCGTTGCCGTGAACCAGCACCACGCGCCACTGCGCCGTGAGCCCGGCGATGGTGCGGGCGGCCTGCTCAATGTTCTGGCGCTGGATCTCTGCTTCCAGCGGCTCGCCGCGCTTCAGCAGCGCGTTGCCGCCAAGGGCCACAACCAGAGTGGGTTTTCGTTCCATGATGGCTCCTTTAAATTCCGTCGCGTTCCAGTGGGCAGCTCATGCAGCGTGCGCCGCCGCGGCCGCGGCCCAGCTCATCGCCCGGGATGGGCAGCACGGTGATGCCGGCTTTGTCGTACTTCTCGTTAGTCCAGACGTTGCGCTCGTAGCCAATCACCACGCCGGGACGGATGGTCAGAACGTTATTGGCGTCGTTCCACTGTTCGCGTTCGGCTTCAAAGGCGTCGCCGCCGGTGGTGATCAGGCGCACCTGGTTAATGCCGAGCGCTTTCTCGATGGCGTGCAGCAGGTCGGTTTCCTGGGTACGTTGCAGGCCGCCGCGCCCGTCCGGGGTGAGCGTCCAGCACTGGGCGTCTTTGCGCACGACTTCCGGATAGACGGAGAAAGTGTCCACGTCGATGTGGGTCATCACGGTGTCGAGGTGCATGCAGGAGCGGTGTTTTGGCAGCTCAACGGCGATCACGCGCTCGGCCTGGCGGTGTTTGAACAGGCTGTTGGCGAGGAACTCCACGCCCTGCGGCGTCGTGCGTTCGGACATGCCGATCAATACCGCCCCGCGACCAATCACTAAGGAGGGTGCGAATAAGTACCCTCCGCAACGAAAATGAAACTTTTAGTCAATTAAATTCAATCACTTACATAGGCGTTTTTTTGCGTTTGGTGACTTATTCGCACCTTCCTTAGTTATATCATTGATTTTAATGGTTAAAATATGGTGGCGGGAATAGCTATGCAATAATGGCAGTTAACTATTTTTGACTTAAGGAAAATCCATAAATAATTATGAGTTTATAAAGGAAATTATTAAAGTGATAAAATGTGATACGGCAGCAGGTTTTGTGATTTACGCTTTCGATTCAGGAAGTTATGTTGGCGCTATCACGCGCGCGAAATGAGGTTATGCATAACCGCTGCATAATTGCCTGTGTGTGTTTAACAGTGAATTAACACCTTTCCCGATAAACATGCGCTCGCGCAAAGGTCACAGAAAAAGGGCTGGTATGGCAGCGCGAACTCTCGTATAAAAGACAAAAATGAAACGTTGTTTTACATTGAGGGTTTTCTCATGATCATCGGCAACATCCACCATCTCCAGCCCTGGCTGCCTGACGAACTGCGCCAGGCCATTGACTATATAAAGCGCCACGTCACTGACGCCACGCCGCCCGGCAAGCATGATATCGATGGCAACACTCTCTTTTATCTGGTCTCGGAAGACATGACTCAGCCGTTTGCTGAACGCCGCGCCGAGTTTCATGCGCGCTATCTGGACATCCAGATCGTGATGAAGGGTCAGGAAGGGATGACCTTCAGCACCCTGCCGCACGGTACGCCGGATACCGACTGGCTGGCGGACAAAGACATCGCGTTCCTGCCGGAAGGCGAGCAGGAGAAAACCGTGGTGCTGAGCGAAGGGGATTTTGTGGTGTTCTGGCCTGGCGAAGTCCATAAGCCGCTGTGCGCGGTGGGGGCGCCTACTAAGGTGCGAAAAGTCGTGGTGAAAATGCTGATTGAATAACCCTTTACCCCTCACCCTAACCCTCTCCCCACAGGGGAGAGGGGACTGCACCGAGCCGTCTTTTCTCCCTCGCCCCTTTGGGGAGAGGGCCGGGGTGAGGGGGACAATCTGTGATCCAGCTTAAATTTCCCGCACTCCCTCCTCATCTCCCATTTACCTGCGCTTTTTCTGCGTCATAGTATGATCGTTAAATTAATGAACGCTGTTCTATAATGTAGAACAAAATGATTCAGCAAGGAGATCTCATGCCGCAGCCTGTGTTGTTTACGGGAATCATTCCCCCTGTCTCCACCATTTTTACCGCCGATGGCCAGCTCGATAAGCAGGGCACCGCCGCGCTGATCGACGATCTGATCGCCGCAGGCGTTGATGGCCTGTTCTTCCTCGGCAGCGGCGGCGAATTCTCCCAGCTCAACGCCGAAGAGCGTAAAACCATTGCCCGCTTTGCTATCGATCATGTCGATCGTCGCGTGCCGGTACTGATCGGTACCGGCGGCACCAACGCCCGGGAAACCATTGAACTGAGCCAGCACGCGCAGCAGGCGGGCGCGGACGGCATCGTGGTCATCAACCCCTACTACTGGAAAGTCTCGGAAGCGAACCTGATTCGCTATTTCGAACAGGTGGCCGACAGCGTCACGCTGCCGGTGATGCTCTATAACTTCCCGGCGCTGACCGGGCAGGATCTCACGCCAGCGCTGGTGAAAACCCTCGCCGACTCGCGCAGCAACATCGTAGGCATTAAAGACACCATCGACTCCGTCGCCCATCTGCGCAGCATGATCCACACCGTCAAAGCGGCCCACCCACACTTCACCGTGCTGTGTGGCTACGACGATCATCTGTTTAATACCCTGCTGCTCGGCGGCGACGGGGCGATTTCGGCGAGCGGCAACTTTGCGCCGCAGGTGTCGGTAAATCTTCTGAAAGCCTGGCGCGATAAGGACGTGGCGAAAGCGGCTGAGTATCATCAGACCTTGCTGCAAATCCCGCAGCTGTATCAGCTGGATACGCCGTTCGTGAACGTCATTAAAGAGGCGATTGTACTTTGCGGTCGCCCGATCTCCACGCACGTGCTGCCGCCCGCTTCACCGCTGGACGAGCCGCGCAAAGCGCAGCTGAAATCCCTGCTGCAACAGCTCAAGCTCTGCTGAGCCGGAAGATAACCATGACCATCGAGAAAATTTTCACCCCACAGGACGATGCGTTTTATGCGGTGATCACCCACGCGGCGGGGCCGCAGGGCGCGCTGCCGCTGACCCCGCAAATGCTGATGGAATCCCCCAGCGGCAACCTGTTCGGCATGACGCAAAACGCCGGGATGGGCTGGGACGCCAACAGGCTGACCGGCAAAGAGGTGCTGATCATCGGTACCCAGGGCGGCATCCGCGCCGGGGACGGACGCCCGGTTGCGCTGGGCTACCACACCGGGCACTGGGAAATTGGCATGCAGATGCAGGCGGCAGCGAAGGAGATCACCCGCAACGGTGGGATCCCGTTCGCGGCCTTCGTCAGCGACCCGTGCGACGGGCGCTCTCAGGGCACGCACGGCATGTTCGACTCCCTGCCGTACCGCAACGATGCGGCGATCGTGTTTCGTCGTCTGATCCGCTCCCTGCCGACGCGCCGGGCGGTGATCGGCGTGGCAACCTGCGATAAAGGGCTGCCGGCGACCATGATCGCGCTGGCCGCCATGCACGATCTGCCGACCATTCTGGTGCCGGGCGGCGCGACGCTGCCGCCGACCGTGGGTGAAGATGCGGGCAAGGTGCAGACCATTGGCGCGCGCTTTGCCAACCACGAGCTGTCGTTGCAGGAGGCCGCCGAGCTGGGCTGTCGCGGCTGCGCGTCGCCGGGCGGCGGGTGTCAGTTTCTCGGCACGGCGGGCACTTCTCAGGTGGTCGCGGAAGCGCTGGGTCTGGCACTGCCGCACTCCGCGCTGGCACCGTCCGGGCAGGCGGTGTGGCTGGAGATCGCCCGCCAGTCGGCGCGGGCGGTGAGCGAGCTGGATAACCGCGGCATCACCACGCGCGATATCCTCACCGATAAGGCCATCGAAAACGCCATGGTGCTCCACGCGGCGTTCGGCGGTTCCACCAATTTACTGCTGCACATACCGGCCATCGCCCACGCGGCGGGCTGCACCCTTCCTGACGTCGCGCACTGGACGCGCATCAACCGTAAAGTTCCGCGCCTGGTGAGCGTCCTGCCCAACGGCCCGGACTACCATCCGACCGTGCGCGCGTTCCTGGCAGGCGGCGTGCCGGAGGTGATGCTCCACCTGCGCGATCTCGGCCTGCTGCATCTGGATGCCATGACCGTGACCGGCCAGACGGTGGGCGAGAACCTCGACTGGTGGCAGGCATCGGAACGTCGGGCGCGCTTCCGTCAGTGCCTGCGCGAGCAGGACGGCGTCGATCCGGATGACGTGATCCTGCCGCCCGAGAAGGCCAAAGCGAAAGGGCTGACCTCAACGGTCTGCTTCCCGACGGGCAACATTGCGCCGGAAGGATCGGTGATCAAGGCCACGGCGATCGACCCGTCGGTGGTCGGTGACGATGGCGTTTACCGCCACACCGGTCGGGCGCGGGTGTTTGTCTCAGAAGCGCAGGCGATTAAGGCCATCAAGCGGGAAGAGATTCAGCAGGGCGATATCATGGTGGTGATCGGCGGCGGACCGTCCGGCACTGGCATGGAAGAGACCTACCAGCTCACCTCCGCGCTGAAGCATATTTCGTGGGGCAAGACGGTGTCGCTGATTACCGATGCGCGCTTCTCGGGCGTGTCGACGGGCGCCTGCTTCGGGCACGTGTCGCCGGAGGCGCTGGCGGGCGGGCCGATCGGCAAATTGCGCGATAACGACATCATTGAGATTGCCGTGGATCGTATGACCCTGACGGGCAGCGTGAACTTTATCGGCACGGCGGACACCCCGCTGACGCCGGAAGAGGGCGCGCGCGAGCTGGCATGGCGGCAGACGCATCCGGACCTGCACGCCCACGACTTTTTGCCGGACGATACGCGGCTATGGGCAGCATTGCAGTCGGTGAGCGGCGGCACCTGGAAAGGCTGTATTTATGACACCGATAAAATTATTGAGGTAATTAACGCCGGTAAAAAAGCGCTCGGCATTTAATTATTTCTAGAAAAAAACGTCTGCGGAAAATATTCCGCGGACGGCTTTCTTATTTCTGTAATTTATTAATTTAAACAATCAGTTGCGATATATCGCTGGCGTCACAAAAGCAAAATAACATAATTCAGAAATAAGATATGACCATTGCTGGTTAATTGAACAGCTCATTACATTCCATTAACACGATGTTGTTATTCAGCACACGATATAAGGGTGTAATTCTGATGACGCAATTAACCATGAAAGACAAAATTGGCTACGGGCTGGGTGACACCGCCTGCGGCTTCGTCTGGCAGGCCACGATGTTTCTGCTGGCCTATTTCTATACCGACGTCTTCGGCCTGTCAGCGGGCATTATGGGCACGCTGTTTTTGGTCTCCCGCGTGCTCGACGCCGTCACCGACCCGCTGATGGGGCTGCTGGTTGACCGCACCCGCACGCGGCACGGCCAGTTCCGCCCGTTCCTGCTGTGGGGCGCGATCCCGTTTGGCATCGTCTGCGTACTGACCTTCTACACGCCGGACTTCTCGGCGCAGGGCAAAATCATCTACGCCTGCGTGACCTACATTCTCCTGACTCTGGTCTACACCTTCGTTAACGTGCCGTACTGCGCCATGCCGGGCGTCATCACCGCTGACCCGAAAGAGCGTCACGCCCTGCAGTCCTGGCGCTTCTTCCTGGCGGCGGCGGGGTCGCTCGCCATCAGCGGTATCGCGCTGCCGCTGGTAAGCATCATCGGCAAAGGAAACGAGCAGGTGGGCTACTTCGGCGCCATGTGCGTGCTGGGGCTGAGCGGCGTGGTGCTGCTCTACGTCTGCTTCTTTACCACCAAAGAGCGTTACACCTTTGAGGTGCAGCCGGGCTCGTCGGTGGCAAAAGATCTCAGGCTGCTGTTCGGCAACGGCCAGTGGCGCATTATGTGTGCCTTTAAGATGATGGCGACCTGTTCCAACGTGGTGCGCGGCGGGGCGACCCTCTACTTCGTCAAATACGTGATGGATCACCCGGAGCTGGCGACCCAGTTTTTACTCTATGGCAGCCTTGCCACCATGTTCGGCTCGCTCTGCTCCTCCCGCCTGCTGGGCCGCTTTGACCGCGTCACCGCCTTCAAGTGGATCATCGTCGCCTACTCGCTGATCAGCCTGCTGATTTTCGTCACCCCGGCGGAGCATATCGCCCTGATTTTCGCCCTCAACATTCTGTTCCTGTTCGTCTTTAACACCACCACGCCGCTCCAGTGGCTCATGGCCTCTGACGTGGTGGATTACGAGGAGAGCCGCAGCGGGCGCCGCCTCGACGGGCTGGTGTTCTCCACCTACCTGTTCAGCCTGAAGATTGGCCTGGCGATTGGCGGGGCGGTAGTGGGCTGGATCCTGGCGTACGTGAACTACTCCGCCAGCAGCAGCGTGCAGCCGGTTGAGGTGCTGACCACCATCAAAATTCTGTTCTGCGTGGTGCCGGTAGTGCTCTACGCGGGCATGTTCATCATGCTGTCATTCTATAAGCTCACCGACGCCCGCGTGGAGGCCATCAGCCAGCAGCTGATCAAGCACCGCGCGGCCCAGGGTGAAGCCGTTCCCGACGCCGCGACAGCCGCATCCCATTAACCGGAGGCACTATGGAAATCACTAACCCGATACTCACCGGCTTCAACCCGGACCCGTCCCTCTGCCGCCAGGGCGAGGACTACTACATCGCCACCTCGACCTTCGAGTGGTTCCCGGGCGTGCGCATCTACCACTCCCGCGACCTGAAAAACTGGTCGCTGGTCAGCACCCCGCTGGACCGCGTGTCGATGCTGGACATGAAGGGCAACCCGGACTCCGGCGGCATCTGGGCGCCGTGCCTGAGCTACGCCGACGGCAAATTCTGGCTGCTCTATACCGACGTGAAGATTGTCGACTCGCCGTGGAAAAACGGCCGCAACTACCTCGTCACCGCGCCGTCCATTGAGGGGCCGTGGAGCGAGCCGATCCCGATGGGCAACGGCGGGTTCGACCCGTCCCTGTTTCACGACGACGATGGCCGCAAATATTACCTTTACCGCCCGTGGGGGCCGCGCCACCACAGCAACCCGCACAACACCATCGTGATGCAGGCGTTCGATCCGCAGACCGGCACCCTCTCGCCGGAGCGTAAGACGCTGTTTACCGGCACGCCGCTCTGCTACACCGAAGGCGCGCACCTGTATCGCCACGCAGGATGGTACTACCTGATGGTTGCCGAAGGCGGCACCAGCTACGAACACGCCGTTGTGGTGCTGCGTTCAAAAACGATCGACGGGCCGTACGAGCTGCACCCGGAGGTGACGATGATGACCAGCTGGCACCTGCCGGAGAACCCGCTGCAGAAGAGCGGCCACGGTTCGCTGCTGCAGACCCACACGGGGGAATGGTATATGGCCTACCTCACCAGCCGCCCGCTGCGCCTGCCCGGCGTGCCGCTGCTGGCCTCCGGCGGGCGCGGCTACTGCCCGCTGGGGCGCGAGACCGGCATCGCGCGCATTGAGTGGCGCGACGGCTGGCCGTATGTCGAAGGTGGTAAGCACGCGCAGCTGACCGTGAAAGGCCCGCAGATTGCCGAGCAGCCCGCTGCCGTTCAGCACAGCTGGCGGGACGATTTCGACGCCAGTTCGCTTGACCCGGAGCTGCAAACCCTGCGCATTCCGTTCGACGACACCCTCGGCTCGCTCACCGCGCGCCCCGGCTATTTACGGCTCTACGGCAACGACTCGCTTAACTCGACCTTCACCCAGTCGACCGTGGCGCGCCGCTGGCAGCACTTCACCTTCCGGGCGGAGACGCGGATGCAGTTCTCGCCGGTCCACTTCCAGCAGAGCGCGGGGCTGACCTGCTACTACAACAGCAAAAACTGGAGCTACTGCTTTGTGGACTACGAGGAGGGGCAGGGGAGAACCATAAAGGTGATCCAGCTCGACCACAACGTGCCGTCATGGCCGCTGCACGAGCAGCCGATTCCGGTGCCGGAGAGTGCGCAGAGCGTCTGGCTGCGCGTCGATGTGGATACGCTGGTCTATCGCTACAGCTACTCGTTCGACGGCGAGACGTGGCACACCGTGCCGGTAACCTATGAGGCGTGGAAACTATCGGACGACTACATCGGCGGGCGCGGCTTCTTCACCGGCGCATTTGTGGGGCTGCACTGCGAGGACATTAGCGGTGACGGCTGCCACGCGGACTTCGACTACTTTACCTACGAGCCGCTGTAGCGGCTCAGGCCGGGTAGCCCAGCGCGCGTGAGAGCTGGAGCCCGGCCTGCTGAAGCTGCTCGCGGAAATTAGCCAGCTCGGCGTCGTCCACGCGCGAGGTCAGCGTCGACAGGCTCAGGGCGGCAATCACGCGTGACTCATGGTTCCACACCGGCACCGCCACGCAGCGCACGCCCTGCTCGTTCTCTTCGCTGTCCAGGGCGTAGCCTTGTTCGCGGGTTTTTTTCAGCGCATCCACCAACGCTTCGCGGGTGGCAAGAGTGGAAGGGGTAAAGGTAGTGTACTGATAGCCCTCCAGCAGGGCGTTCAGCTCGGCCTCGCCCAGCCAGGCAATCAACACCTTGCCGATGGCGGTGGCATGAACCGGCAGGCGACGGCCAATGCGCGAATAGGCGATGGCGGCCAGCTTGCCTTCAATCTTCTCGATATAGACCCCTTCACGCCCGTCCAGGATCCCCAGATGGGTGGTCTGCCCGGTCCGCCGGGAAAGATCCGTCAGCCAGCCTTTTGCCTTCTGACGAATATCCATTGAGCCCACGACGAAATGGCCGCGCTCGACCAGCTTCATGCCGAGGCGATATTTACCGTTCTCTGGGTTCTGATCGATATAGCCGTGAAGCTGCAGGGTTTTCAGCAGCGAATGGAGGGTACTTTTGCTCAGCCCCATCAGTTTGCTGATGTCGGTGATCTTAAGCTCGGTGGCCTGCTCGTTGAAGAGGTCGAGGATCTGCAACGCACGTTCAACAGACTGAATAATCGGCATAATGCTGGCATGTCCACGCTGGAATTAAGGCGAAAACGTACCTTTTTTGGGGTGAAAAATCAATTGAGCAGGCCTGATTTGCCCGGCGGCGCTTCGCTTGCACGGGCCTACGGGTTTTGTAGGCCGGGTAAGCGCAGCGTCACCCGGCAAGAAGAGCGCACCGAATAAAAATGTGGGAGAGAGGATCACTCCCCAAGCGTCGCCACCATCACCGCCTTAATCGTATGCATCCGGTTTTCTGCCTGGTCGAACACGATGCTCGCCGCCGACTCAAACACCTCGTCCGTCACCTCCATCCCGCCGTGCAGATCGAACTCCTTCGCCATCTGCTTGCCGAGCGTGGTCTGGTCGTCATGGAACGCCGGCAGACAGTGCAGGAACTTGACGTTCGGGTTGCCGGTCAGCGCCATCATCTGCGCGTTCACCTGATACCCGCGCAGCAGCGCAATCCGCTCCGCCCACTTCTCTTTGGCTTCGCCCATCGACACCCACACGTCGGTATAGATAAAGTCCGCGCCCTTCACGCCGGCCGCCACGTCTTCCGTCAGGGTGATTTTGCCGCCGTGCTTCTCTGACAGCGCGCTGCACTCCGCTACCAGGCTCTCTTCCGGCCAGCAGGCTTTCGGGGCCACCAGACGCAGATCCAGCCCGGTCAGCGCCGCCGCTTCCAGCATCGAGTTGCCCATGTTGTTGCGCGCGTCGCCCGCGTAGACCAGCGTCATCTCGTTAAACGCTTTGCCCGGCAGGTGCTCCTGCATGGTCAGCAGGTCCGCCAGCAGCTGCGTCGGGTGGAACTCGTTGGTCAGGCCGTTCCACACCGGCACGCCCGCATATTGTGCCAGCGTTTCGACCACGTCCTGGCCGTGGCCGCGATACTGAATGCCGTCGTACATCCGCCCGAGCACCCGTGCGGTGTCCTTAATTGACTCTTTATGCCCAATCTGGCTGCCGCTCGGCCCTAAATAGGTGACGTGTGCGCCCTGGTCAAATGCGGCAACTTCGAAAGAGCATCGTGTACGGGTCGAGTCTTTTTCGAAGATGAGCGCGATGTTTTTACCAGTAAGCTTTTGTACTTCCTTGCCCTTTTTTTTATCGGCTTTGAGCTGTGCGGCAAGAGTCAGCAGAGAAGTGAACTGTGCAGGGGTAAAGTCGAGCAATTTCAGAAAGTGTTTCTTGTACAAATCGGACATTTTATCCTCGCCTGGCGAACGCCACTTATTGAATTAAAATTCACTTTATATGTGTAATTATTCATTTGCAACCCCGTTTCACAATTCTTTCTTACAAAGGTGGAGGCAAACCCGTCCGTGTGTGAAAATAGAAGTATCTGCCGCACTTTAAAGAGGATTGAGCCATGGCAAACCCGGAACACCTGGAAGAGCAACGCGAAGAGACGCGTCTGATTATTGAAGAGCTGCTGGAAGACGGTAGCGATCCGGACGCGCTGTACACCATCGAGCACCATTTCTCTGCGGATGATTTCGACGCGCTGGAAAAAATGGCGGTGGAAGCCTTCAAGCTGGGTTACGAAGTGACCGAGCCGGAAGAGCTGGAAGTGGAAGAGGGCGACACCGTCATCTGCTGCGACATCCTGAGCGAAGGCGCGCTGAAGGCGGAGCTTATCGACGCGCAGGTAGAACAGCTGATGAACCTGGCCGAGAAGTTTGAGGTGGAGTACGACGGCTGGGGAACCTACTTCGAAGATCCGAACGGTGAAGACGGCGAAGAAGGCGACGACGAAGATTACGTCGACGAAGACGACGACGGCGTGCGTCACTAAGCGTTTCAGGCGGTGGCGCACGCCACCGCTTTTTCAAGGCAGAACCATGGATTACCCGCAGATACTCGCCCCCGTACTCAACTTCCTTCAGTGCCCGACCCCGCAAGCATGGATTGATAAAGCCCGCAACCCGGCAAACCTGCCGCTGCTGCTCACCGACCACATGGTGTGCGAGCTCAAGGCCGCCCAGACCGCGCTATTACTCGTGCGTAAATACGTCGCCGACGAAAGCGGTGCCGACGCGCTGCTCGACTGGCTCAAGCCCTACGAACAGTTCACCTTCCGCGACGGCCCGGAGCCGGACTTCATCGCCCTGCACAGGCAGATTGGCAAAAGCGTGATGCCCAAAACCGACGACCCGTGGGGCCAGGCGCTCATCGACAGCATGGTGCTGCTGATTAAAGAGGAACTCCACCACTTCTGGCAGGTGCGCGAGGCGATGCTGGCCCGCGACATTCCGTACGTCAAAATCACCGCCAGCCGCTACGCCAAAGGGATGCTTAAAGAAGTGCGCACCCACGAACCGCTGACGCTGATCGACAAACTCATCTGCGGCGCCTACATCGAAGCCCGCTCCTGCGAACGCTTCGCCGCGCTGGCCCCGTTCCTCGAGGACGACCTGCAGAAGTTTTATCTCTCGCTGCTGCGCTCGGAAGCGCGCCACTATCAGGACTACCTGACGCTGGCCCAGCAGGTGAGCGACAACGATATCTCACCGCGCATACAGCATTTTGGCGAAATTGAAGCCACACTTATCTCGACACCGGACAACGAGTTTCGCTTCCACAGCGGCGTGCCGGTGTAAACCGGCATAACGCAAGGATAAGGATGCGAGATGAATAAAACGTGGACCCGTATTGTGATTGTCGTCGTCGCGGCCGCCGCCGTGGCGTTCTGGGTGTTCTTCGACAGGCAGCGCGCGCCGGAACAGCAGATGGATGCTGCCCTTAACGCGATGCCCGCCTGGCAGGTGATTAAGGAGCAGGAGCCTGCGCTGCATCAGCGCATCCTCTACCAGATGGCCGCCCTGCAAAAAGCGGGCGAGCCGGAGCAGCAGATTATCGACACCATCCAGCCGCAGATCCTGCATCTGCAGATGTCGCGCCTGCAAAACGCCCCGGACGCCAACGTGGTGAACTACATGACCATCAACATGGAGCAGACCGCCGCCATCCAGAAGGTGAGTGACGACGCCTGCTTCCGCTTCCTCTACCCGATGGTGAAGGGCGGCGCGAACCCGATGCGCATGCTGGATAAAGACCTGATGGCGCGGCGCATGCAGGCCGACGCCGACATGATGCGCGCGGCCTACGGCAAAAACCGCCACACCGTGACGCCGGCCGAGCGCGAGGCGGCTGTCGAGGATGTGCGGCCGATTATGAAGGCGCTTGCCGATAAGTACGGCGAGGACATCCAGCTGCTGCAGATGCCGGAGAAGGCGGCGGGCAAAGAGAAGCTCTCCTGCGATATGGTGCAGGAGATGTGGGCGAAGGTGCTGGCGCTGCCGGAGCAGAAGGCGGCAGGGGTGATTCGGCTGGCGGTGTCTGAGCTGGAGTGACGAAGGGCGCTGGTTTTTTGGGCACTTAGCGCGGGTTTCGCGCGTCGTCGCTTGCATGGCGGCGCGCGACAGGTATAATCCACAACGTTTCCGCATCCCCTTCAGTGCCGAAGTGGCGAAATCGGTAGACGCAGTTGATTCAAAATCAACCGTAGAAATACGTGCCGGTTCGAGTCCGGCCTTCGGCACCAAAAGCATGTAAATGGACCTCAACTGAGGTCTTTTTTTATGTCTGAAATCCGCGCCACACAAGGCTTTCCACGATTTTCTCCTCAACTGAAGTCAACCTAACTCAACCCACATCAACAAGCTTGTGAGTATACTAATGAGTATATTTGCCGATTCGATATTGCTTGTATACTCACGAAATACCAATGGAAGGAGGACCATTATGGCCCTAACGGATACTAAAGTTCGTTCTGCGAAACCTGAGGAGAAAGAGTATTCACTTGTTGACGGTGACGGCATGTTCTTACTTGTAAAACCTAACGGTTCCAAGTATTGGCGATTTCGTTTCCGTTTTGGCGGTAAACAACATTTGATGGCGTTCGGTGTCTATCCTGAAATTTCACTGGCGGATGCCAGGAAGAAAAGGGAAGAAGCCAGAAAGCTGGTAGCTGCTGGTATCGATCCTCGTGAGCATAAACGTGCTGCGAAAGAAGAGCAGGCGAAAGAGATTATTACTTTCGAGAAGGTTGCCAGAGAGTGGCTCGTGACCAACCAAAAATGGTCGGAAGATCATGCTAATCGCGTAAAAAAGAGTTTGGAGGATAATATCTTCCCAGCAATTGGTGCTCGCAATATTGCTGAATTGGGTACCCGCGATCTGTTAATTCCCATTAAAGCCGTCGAGACATCTGGCCGTCTTGAAGTGGCCTCCCGTCTTCAACAGCGCACCACGGCCATCATGCGTTATGCGGTGCAAAGCGGGTTGATTGATTACAACCCGGCGCAGGAGATGGCTGGGGCCGTCGCATCTGGCAATCGACAACATCGCCCGGCGCTGGAATTAAAGCGCATCCCTGAGTTACTCGAGAAAATAGACGGCTATACCGGCAGGCCGCTAACCCGTTGGGCAACGGAACTCACTTTGCTTATCTTTATTCGATCCAGTGAGCTGCGTTTTGCTCGCTGGTCAGAGATCGATTTTGAAACGTCAATGTGGACCATCCCGCCTGAGCGAGAGCCTATTCCCGGCGTGAAACATTCTCAGCGAGGATCAAAGATGCGTACACCTCATCTGGTGCCGCTTTCAAAGCAGGCGTTGGCAATCCTGAAGAAGATAAAACAGTTTTGCGGGGAACACGAGTTGATTTTCATTGGCGATCACGATCCGCGCAAGCCCATGAGTGAGAACACGGTCAACAGTGCTCTGCGGGTTATGGGTTATGACACTAAAGTTGAAATTTGCGGCCACGGCTTCCGCACAATGGCCTGTAGTTCGTTAATTGAGTCAGGGCTATGGTCCAAGGATGCAGTGGAGCGGCAGATGAGCCATATGGAGCGTAACTCGGTGCGAGCGGCGTATATCCACAAAGCGGAACATCTGGATGAACGCAAGTTGATGTTGCAGTGGTGGGCTGATTTTCTGGATGCAAACCGGGAGAAAACCGTTTCACCATTCGATTATGCAAAGCTCAACAACCCAATGAAGTAAAATACAGCATACACCCCAGCCGACCTTTTCAATGGTAGGCTGGGTTTAATCTTACTTCACCACTTCCATCAGCTTACCGAAGCTATCCACTACGTCATACTTCACGTTTTCTGGAGCAAACTTCTTGTTGATCTCATCGAAGAACTTACGGGCACATTTAATCTTGGTGGCTTCAATAGGCCGTAAATCCAGTGACGACATCGAGCCCTTGGTCTCAGCAACGAAATACACATGCTTGACCGAGCCTTCTTTGAAGGAAATAGCCCAATCGGGGTTGTAATCGCCGACAGGGGTTGGGATCAGAAAACCACGTGGCAACTTGGCATATACCACCACATCCTTGCTGGTATCCAACTCTTCGACGAACTTGCGCTCAATCGCAGAGTCGGTAAGCACGTAATCGTAGATGTGATTTTGCAATTTATTCCCAGCCTTACTGAGATCCTGTTTGCTCTGACCCGTGGTAAAGATGTCCAAATCAAACTTGTCTTCTAGCGTGTCATAGGCCAGATGCTCGATGATGACATTGGCCTTTTGTTCGTTGACCAAGCGAATGGCTTCGGCAATGAAACTTTCCGGGTTGCTCTTGAATTGCGCGAAGACGTCAGCATTGAGACCTTTTAGAATTTCGGCAACGGTTCGTCTTGTAAGCAAAGTCCCCTCAGATAACTTACCAATCAAGTCGTACTGCACAGCGGATTGAATGGAGGCGGTGTGCGATTCTGTTTCGGTAACTTTCAGCTCGAAGGAGTTACCCTTTTTGAGGTCATCGTAAGTTGCCGTATCAGCCTGCTCGCCACGGTGAATGGTATATTGTAACGGCGTTATTCGTAACCCTGCATTCTTATCATTGAGCGCCTTGATCGCATTATTCACTAGCTCAATATCATTAAACAGCACATTGTAGGTAGCCTTGCGATTGATTCTCTCCCACAGCACCTTGAATTCCTGCTTTTCAAAGTTGGCGTTGGTCTGCAGTCTTTTGGGCTTGCGACCATCGTCTATCTGCATGAGTTGGCTTTCGCTGAATACGCTATCAATCAGCTGGAATATCTGCTCTGCATAGGGCTGCAGTTCATCCGGCAATGCCTCCAGCGTGCCGTCTTTCTTAGCTTGATGGTACTTCTCAGTGATATTGCGTTTCTTATCGACGTAGCTGTTCTGGATCAGATAAAACTCGATGTCCGTGGCCTGGTCGTCCGATACCGTAATCGGGCCTTCCTTCGCGTTCAGCATCTTGCCCGTGAAGTAGGCCTTGTCCGCCACACGCGGACGAGCTGACAAGGACTCGCTAATGTCCTTTTGCAAGGCGGTCACGAAGTCCTTGTAACTTTCGCTGGCCACGACTGTCAGTACGTTAATGTCATGAACAATGGACGGATGATCCATGCGATCACCATTTTGATTAACGGACAAACGCAGGCCGCGCCCGACCTCCTGGCGGCGTGAAATGGTGTTATCACTATGCTTGAGCGTGCAGATAACAAACACGTTCGGGTTATCCCAGCCCTCACGCAAGGCCGAGTGTGAGAAGATAAAACGTACCGGCTCAGCTAGTGATAATAACCGTTCCTTGTCTTTGAGGATCAGATCATAAGCATCTACATCATCCGACAAGCCCGCATTTTCACCGCGCGCAGCGACCTTGGGATCGGTAAGGCGCTTGCTCTTCTTGTCGATGGAAAAGTAGCCGCTATGCGTCTTATCTGCCGCAATGTGGCGTAGATATTTAGCATAAGGGGCATCCCCCTCCATAAACCCATTATCAAACACTTCTTGAAGGTGCTTAGCGTACTCCTCTTCAAATATTTTTGCGTACTCTCCCTTTTCATCGGCAGCGGTGTAGTCCCGGTACCTGGCTACTTCGTCAATAAAGAATAACGAGAGAACCTTCACCCCTTTATCGAAGAGCTCCATCTCCTTATCAAAGTGCGCCTTGATCGTCTCACGGATCTGAATGCGGCGCAGAGCTATCTCAGAAACATCACCAGTCGCATCACCCACAGTCAGCTCTACACCATTGGTAAATCTCAGGGTGTCCGTATTGGCATTGATGTCCGATACCACAAATCTATCGCGGTATTGATCCAGCTCGTTCGATAGCACAAACAGATTATCACCCTTCCCCAGTTTGCGAGTGACGCGCTTGATTTTTCCTCCGCTGAGTTTCTGTTCGAACTCCACAACCGCAACTGGCGATTTTTCGTTTGAGATTTCGATGGCTTGTAAATAGAGATAGGCATTGGTTCCCGCCAGTCCCTTCACCGAGATACCGCGCACCTCAATCTTCTTCACTAGCTTCTGGTTGTAGGCATCGAGCGCATCCAGGCGGTGGATCTTGTTGTGTGTGGTCTTGTGGGTAGCTGAATAGCGCAACACCATCAATGGGTTGAAATTCGCTAAGGAATCCAGTGTCTTGCTCCCCTCCATTCGCTGTGGCTCGTCGAGGATCAAGATGGGCCGGTTTGCACTGATTACATCAATAGGGCGACGTGACTGAAAATCATCGAGCGCTTCATAGATGCGGCGGTTATCTTTGCCGGTGGCGTTAAACGCTTGTACGTTGATCACCATGACATTGATACCGGCATCAGAAGAGAAACTCTCTAGATGATGCAACTGTTTGGAGTTGTAAACAAAGAAGCGCGCCTTTTTGTGGTAGGTCTCCAGAAAGTGTTCGGCGGTGATTTCTAGCGACTTGACCACGCCCTCGCGGATGGCAATGCTTGGCACCACTATGACGAACTTGCTCCAGCCGTACTGTTTGTTCAGCTCGAAGATTGTCTTGATGTAGCAATAGGTCTTGCCAGTACCCGTTTCCATCTCAACATCAAGATTTAGCTTGGCGACCTTGGTCTTGACCAGGCTCTCCGACAACGGCAGGTTTTGCTGGCGCTGCATCTTTTGGATGTTATCAAGCAAGGCAACCTCACTGAGGGTTAGCTCAGCATTTTTAAAACCAGTGTCTACCGCAAACAGATCACCCATGCCGTTTTTGACATTACCTGGGTCAAGGCGATAGCTCATGGCCGCAGCAGAGGTCGGTGGCTGTCCCTGAAAAATATCCACGACCGCCTGCACGGCGGCAGCCTGATAGGGCTGATGTTTGAATTTAAGTTTCATCACTTGCCCCTCAGATACATTTCACTTCGGTGGCAGGAGACACGAGCTTGAAAATCTGCTCGACGTTGATTTTGACCGCACTGTTATTGAAGCCCGCGTCGCGGAACACCACACGTAATGGCTGATGTTTAGCCAGTTCCTTCACAAAGGTTTCGTCAATGCTGCCACTGGCGTCGAAGCAGGCGGCAAGCACATTGCCATCGACAAATAACACGTCTTTGCCTTGAATGGACTCTTTGGTAATGGGCAGAGCCAGATCGACACCCCAATCCAGCATCACCTGGAACAGTAGATCTTCAGGCGTGCGATCAGGCTTGATGTTGTCCACGAATAGATCGAGCTTCCCCTTTTCCAGCGCATCAGGGGCGTAATAGACATCGGCCATGTTCGATGTGTCGATTTTGAGGACGCGGAAGCCTGTATCTTGGTTCCAGCCTTCGTGGAATTCACCTTCCAGGATCTGTTTGCCAGCTCGGCGGATACGCTCCTTCGTAATCTCGGCAATGGTTTTGTAGCCAGCTTTTGCGGCCACGCTTTTTTCATCGCATGATTCCGGCAACTGCACCAAAATAAATCGCCGATTGCCACCATCTCTAGCGTTCAGTTGTTGTACTGCTTGGGCTGTTGAGCCAGACCCCGCAAAAAAGTCCAGAACCAGCGCTTCAGGATCAGAGCCGGTTACAACGTCAATCCACCTTGCTATGACGTATTCATCTTTGGGATATTCGAAGACTCCCGGCCCAATGAGGCGAGCGAGACGCTGCGAAGCAGTTGTTCGTATCTGGGTGAATATGGACTCAGGAACCTGACTGTCCAATTCTTCGAGAAAGGTCTTTCCCCGTGGGATTTTTTTCTCGTCTGGACCGAATTCCACAAGGCCGGCATCAATTTGCTCTTTTAGTCTAGCCTCTGTGAACCGCCACCCAGTACTAGGAGTTGATACTGGGCATTTTGTGATAGGGTGGAGCACTTCGAATTTCGGTCCGCCCCCTCCCGGCCAACCAAGGTCTTTGTCAGCATTGTAAATACGCCCCATGTCGTCGATGTTTTTGAAACGTGTAACCGCAGCAGTCAAATCCTCTTGCTTGGATAGCCATGCACGGTAGAGCGACGTTGCTCTAACAGGATTGTTCCCACTCTCAGCCCAGGCTTCGTGCCCAGCAGCTAGTGCTTTATCAACTCCAGATTTACGCTCTCGCCATCGAACTCCAAGCTCCCGTAGTTGATACTCATTCTTTGCATAAATTAATAGGTAGTCATGACCTACGGAGACGTACCTGGAGTCGTTCTTACGTCCCCCTTGCCAAATGACAGTCGCGATAAAGTTCTGCTCCCCAAAAACCAGATTCGTTACTTCGCGAAGATTTGCCACCTCGGTGTCGTCGATAGAAACAATCAGAACTCCGTCCTCAGAGAGAAGATTTCGTGCGAGATTCAATCGTGGATAGATCATGCTGAGCCAATTAGAATGAAAACGTCCATTTGAATCTTTATTGGCAACAAGTCGATTTCCTTTTTCATCGACTTGATTTGATTTCCTTAAGAATTCTTCGCTGTTCTCTGCGAAGTCATCCTCATAAATGAAATCATTGCCCGTGTTATAGGGCGGGTCTATGTAAATCATCTTGACCTTGCCAAGGTAGTTTTCCTGCAGCAACTTCAGTGCATCAAGGTTGTCCCCCTCGATGAACAGGTTCTTCGTCGTATCGAAGTCCACACTCTCCTCCCGCACTGGGCGCAGGGTCTTGGCAATCGGCGTATTGGCCGTCAGCAGCGCCTCACGCTTGCCAGGCCAGTTCAGGTGGTAGCGTTCCTGTGGGCCTTCGACAATTGACTCAGCCAGTTCTTGGCGCAACAGGTCAAAATCCACCGCCAGCTTCACGCTGCCGTCCTCGCCCTTGGCTTCGGTGACACAACCTGGAAACAGATCGCGAATGCGGGCTATGTTGCCCTGCGTGAGATTGGGTGAATGCATTTTTAGCTTTTCCATGTTCTTTTCCTCTGGATGCCGCACTATTGCGCAGTGTCCTAATTCTTTCTAGGCTGGCTTTATTCGGCGTCAGAATTGTTTTGGTGTTTGAGCTCGGCAAATTTGGCGGCCATTGTTGGGTTGCCGCGGGTGAGCCGCTTGACCGTCAGGTCTTCAGCTTTGTCGTTGGCAAGCCGTAGATTGTTGGCAGACTTGTGCAGGGCTTCTTTGGTCTTTTCAAGATCCTTAATGGCTTCGTCGATGCGTTTGACCGCTTCTTCAAACCCATCTGAAGCCAAACGCCAATTGCGACCGAATGCGGTCTTGAAGTCATCGAGCTGGGTTTCAAATTGGGTGATGTCGATGTTCTGCGCCTTCACCAGCGCCAACTCGGACTTGTATTGAAGTGACTTCATCGCCGCATTGCGTAGCAGCGTGATGATGGGGATGAAGAACTGTGGCCGAACGACGTACATCTTCGGGTAGCGGTGAAACACGTCAACGATCCCGGCGTTGTAAAGCTCACTGTCGGGCTCCAGCAGGGATACCAGTACGGCGTATTCGCAGCCTTTTTCGGTGCGGTCCTTGTCGAGCTCTTTGAAGAAGTCTTCGTTTTTCTTCTTGGTGGCTGTTTCGTCACCTTCGTTCTTCATCTCGAACATGATCGAGACGATCTCGGTACCTGCATCATCCATGTCCCGGAAAATGTAGTCGCCCTTGCTGCCGGTGCGCACGTCGTTGTCTTTTTCGAAGTAGGCCTTTGGGAATGCGGTGGCTCGGAGACGGTTAAACTCAATCTCGCAATGCTGCTCCAAGGTTTCCCCAATCATCTTGGTCGACAGCCGCGCCTTCATGTCCCGCAGACGCACGATCTCACCATCGCGATCCTTGAGCTGTGTTTCGTATTTATCTTTGAGTGCAGTCTCGGCAAGTTGCTTTTCCAGTGCAGCTCGATCTAGTCCGCTTTTGAGTTCGTCACGTTCCTTCGTCACCACGCTGACCGCTTCGGTGAGCGCGAGTTTTTGTGCAACTTCGCCCGCTGCAAGCTTGGCCTGCAGACTCTGAATCACGGTATCCTTGGTGGCCTCGGCTTGCCGTAGCTCACTTAATCGCTTCGCCTCGGCCAGTTGAGCTTTAGTTTCATTCTCTTGCTTTGCTTTTTCCAGCGCGTTTGCCAGCGCATCGCGATCTTTTTCTACCGCGTTCAGCGCCTCACTGACAGCAAGCTTTTGCGCAACCTCTCCTGCATCCAGCCTAGCCTTTAGTGCCTGGATTTCGGCGTCCTTTGCAGAAGCAGCCTTATGCAATTCACTGGTAATCTTGGCTTGAGCGAGTTCGACCGCATTTTGCTTGTCCGTCTCGGCCAGCTCAAGGCGTTCATGTAGCTGCTTCTCAAAGTCAGCATCGCGAACCTGTTTCAGAATGTCTGCGTAACCAGTTTCATCAATCTTGAAAGCCTTGCCGCAATGGGGGCAGATGATTTCATGCATGGTCATTCTCCTTTTGCCTTGGCTAAGATTTGCTGGAGCATCTCTGGCACCGCTCCTGCGGCTTTGAGTGTCGCCGTGCGGTATGCTAGTTGATTCTTCGAGAGACTGATACCTGTGGAAGCCTCGATTTCACTGCAGGCGGTTAGCCACTCAGTCCAGTTGGCTACGAGAAATGATTCCAGATGGTCTTCAAAAATGGCGACTGTGTCGCCGACGACAGCTTCCGGAAAATCCTCTTCAGCAATGCCGAAGTATCTCAATGTTGTCCGGTTTTCTCGGGCGTTTTTTGCAATTTCTTCATCGATCTTGTTTTGCTGTTTTCCTTTGGCTTTTGCTCGTGCCTCACATGCTCTGTCAGCATCGAAAAGCGCATAAACCGGGATACCGAGTGCGGACAGGATGGCATGGACAAGAGGGATCGACGTCTTGCCTCCAACGGGGACAATGGAAATGCCAGCGGCTTCAAGCGCACCAAAAGATATTTTGTCGCCTATACCGTGGAACACCGATGACTCGGTGGTACCCTCCACCAGAAAAGCGCGATGGGCAAAGAGCGCTACAGCCAGTTGATCTGAAACGATGCCATCTAACTGACGTTCGACAACATCAGCGTTCACTATCTCGTGCAGTCTGGTCTTCACATCATCAACGGAGGCAAAGTGGATAGTCACAGTTGGAGTCTCTCCAGATGATCGTGTCAATCGCCTAACTTGATCAAAATGGCGGGCCTCAAGGAAATAAGGGCTGTGTGTCGCATACGTCACCTGGATGCACTTGTCGGGGTCTTCGACAAGTGAGCGGAGCACTTTTGCAAACGCCTGTGCCTGAATCGGGTGCTGAAAGAGTTCTGGCTCCTCGATTGCTAAGCAGATGACTCCGTCGGCTGATGCAGAGCCGGACTGTGCCAAGAGCTGGAGCGCCGAGATCAAAATCGTCCGTTGAAAACCATGCCCCTGTCGTTCTACCGCAGTTTCGGTTGTGCCATCGAGCACGGCTACTTCGAACGTGGTTTTGGGGGCTTTGAGCTCCACATCTGCCGGGGAAACAGTGACTGCCCGACCCGGTGAGTAGGACGCAACGACGGCATTAAGCTGAGTCGTCATAACATCAAGTTGCGCTTTGAATTTCTCGTCGTACACTTTTTGCTGCTGTGTTCGTGATTCCTCGACGATCTTCGCAATCTCTTCATCAGCCGAAGCACGATCAACCGAACGCTCAAGAATACGTCCAATGATGCTCGACTTTCCGTCGATTGATTCTTCACTTGCGCGAAGGTCTGCAGTCACCAACACAAAATCGAAAAGGCCGCTCATCTTGCCGCTGCTGTTGAAGCCGAAAAAGTTGGTCTGAAGTGATTCGGGGGCGTCTACAAGTTGTTCTGTATGTGCTGCTTCCCAAGTAGTCATTGCATGTTCAATGGCAGTGCCGGTTGTGGCTGTCGGGAGTTCCAGCTCTGGGCGACTAGCTCTAAGATTGGCATAAAGCTCCCTCTTTGCGGCTACGCCATTTGCAGTTTTGATGGCGTTGAACTCTGGGTATCCCTTTGCGTTTGCAGAAAGCACATCAGTCCCGTCAGGTGAATGGCGCCTCCACGCAGTGAATGTGGTGGCACCCTCTGGAGTGTACTTACCAAGCGCCTCCCGATCCTTTTCGGTGAGATCTGCGAACGTGACTTGCACCTCGATGTCTTCGTCAGTCTCTCCAAAAAAGCAGTCTTTTTCTGTAAGCGAACCGGGCTTGCCGTTGAAGAACCAATCGAGTGCCCGTAGCACTGTCGACTTGCCAGCTCCGTTCGGCCCAATGAATGTCGTGACGGAGTCGAAGGGGATCGTGACGTCTTTGAGTGCCCGAAAGTTCTTGATGCGAACGGATTGAATCTTCATTTCAGTTTTATTCCCTTACACCTGTTGTGATCTGTCAATGTTTGAGCTCTTCCAGTTCTATTTTCAACATCCGCAGTGCGGCGTTGATTTCTACTTTGCGGTTGAATTGTTTTTCTTTGGCAAGTCTGCAGGCAGCTTTCTCAACCTCACGCTGCTTGGCTGCAACCAGTTCCACGCGTGAGACCAAGTCAGCAAGAGTTTCTTGTGGGCGCGCAGGCATGGGGATCAGACGGTGAAGCACCTGCTCATACAAGCCGCCCAGGTCGAGTGCTAAGGGCATGACGGTGCGCTCATAGTCACTCGGCAACCAGGCTGTGGCAAAGTAGTCACTCAAGACCCAACGACTGGCGTCCGACTCATTGGGGCGTTTGTATGCAGCGATCACCTTTGTTCGCTCATCAAAGCTCAGCTCGAAGATGATGGGAAACTGCACCGCGCCATCGATGCAACGCAAAACATCCAGATTCAGCTCCGATGTCTTGAGCTGGATTGAGAAAATCTGAAGCTCAGGTACTCCCGGCCTGGCGGGCAGATTGATCGTTTCCGGGGCCAACTTATATTGCCAGACGATTTGCTCAACTTGTTCGACGAACAAGTCCTTTAGTCTTGTATTAGCGCCGCTGTGTTCGTAAATCTTATTCTTTGGCAGTGTACGACCAAAGACAGCCTGCTTCGGATAATTAATGAACGCGGTATTCGACCCAAATCGAGCAGACTGACTCATCCGGCCTCCTGAATCACGAGGAAGGTAATCAGTTCGAAGTCGTCTAGCCCGACAATAGTATTGACCAACGCGGTGGTCTTTCCGCCGCAGAAGAGGCTGTCCAGATCCTTCTCTTCCTTCACCTCGATCATTGAGCGGATGGCCTTGCCAAGCAGGTCTGAATACATCTGCATCTTGCGGCCATCGGCCGTTTCCTTATTGAACAGGAGACAGGCATCTGTAATAGGCTGGGCTTGTCCCTTGCAGCAGGTGCGAACCAGATCCAGCAAACGTTTGACTTCGGTGTAATCGTGGATGACTTCCCCCTCGCGATTAATGTAGACGAGGTAATAAGGGTGCAGGCGGTTGTGCTGACTGACGTTGACGCTTGGATTCCGGTTGCGTAGCGTGAAGATCACACCCGGGCGTAGGCCCATCTCCGGCTTGGCAGGCACTGCGGCGTGCATCCCGCTTGGCACGTTGCTCAATTCGCCATTGACCTTCACATAGTTGAGTAAGTCCATTCGGAAGTCATTAAGCCCGAGATCAGTAATCGACACTCCGGTTTTCAGGTCTTCCAGCTCAATCACTTCCTCTTGCAAACGTCGCAATTGCTCTTTGCGATAAGACACATCGTTAGCTTGGGCGCTCAGCACATTGTCGTCACCAGTGGCTGTAACATCGGCAATCATCATTCGGCTCTCAACCCGTTCCTTCAGGTTGATGTATTCGTCGAGAGAGATGTCTGGCCAGTAGTTAACCAGTTGGATGCTGCTGTTGGGTGAGCCGATGCGATCCACACGGCCGAAGCGCTGGATGATGCGCACGGGGTTCCAGTGGATGTCGTAGTTGATTAGGTAGTCGCAGTCCTGCAGGTTCTGGCCTTCAGAGATACAATCGGTGCCGATCAACACATCTATCTCTGCCTCCTCATTTGGCAGCACGATGGCTTTCTCCTTCGAGTGCGGCGAGAAGAGGGTGAGCAGTTCCTGGAAGTCATAGCTCTTCTTGAGCGTGCTCTTCGGTGCCCCTTTGCCGGTGACTTTTGCACTGTGCAAGGTCTGTGTAGCCAGCAATTCCGGAGCCAAATTGGCATACAGATAGTCAGCGGTGTCGGCGAAGGCGGTGAAGATCAGCACCTTCTTGTTGCCGGGATTCAGTGGTGTGGCGATCTTCTCCAGAACCAGTGTCTTGAGATGCTGCAGTTTGGCATCATCGGCAGCCGTGATCTTGTTCATCGACGTCAGCAAGGCATCAATGATTTCCAGATCGACCTTCAGCTCGTGCTCCCATGAAGGTAAGTCCATATCGGCGAGGCTGATCTTGACCTTGCCGCCAATCTCGCTGTCGCCAATGTCAGGCAAGTCGTCGTCCGCATCGAGGTTTTCTAACTGGTCGGTCAGGTCATTTATTCTGCTGTCAATGCCACTGAGGTCGCCAGTCTGATTGAAAGTGCTGATCTTGCCTAGCGTATTCGTGTGGTTCGCGCGCAGGGACTGGAGCGTCAAGCGGAAGGACTCAATCGAGCTTTCCAAGCGCTTGAGCAGGTTGGTCGTCATCAATGCCTGCAGGCTCTTTTCGCGGTCGACTTGCTTAAGCTTGCCTTTGCCTGCGACCTGAGTGTCATACATCTCCTCGTACTTCTTGAGCCGACTGGGCAGGATGTAGCTGATCGGAGCGTAAACGGAAAGCTTGAGCAAAGACAGCTGCTCGAAGATCTCGTTGAAGCTCATCACATCCGTTCGCGGCGTGAGCGGACAGTGGAACGACAAAGGCTTGCGGCGCTCGGGGAATTGGCCGATTTCCGTGGTATCGTAGAAGGTCTGGATATGCTTGCGCGAGCGTGCGATGGTGACGCTGTCGAGCAATTCGAAGAAGTCGAAGTCTAACGAATCTAGGATGGCCCGCGCTGTGCGCTCTTCAGGTGGAAGCTTTGCCCATGCATTGAAGCTGGCCTGCGCACCACGGAAAATGTCCTCTACCGTCTTGCCGGTACGCAGCTTCTTGCTGAGGTTTTCGGAATCGCCTTCGTAGGCCAGTGCCAGTTGGTTGCGCAGGTCATTGAAGCGGTTGTTCACCGGGGTGGCCGAAAGCATCAGCACCTTGGTTTTCACACCCTCCTTGATAACCTTGTTCATCAGCTTCTGGTAGCGGGTTTCCTTGTCCTTATAGGCGTCATTGTTGCGGAAGTTGTGCGACTCGTCGATGACGACGAGGTCGTAGTTGCCCCAGTTGATGCGATTCAGCGGTGTGCCGAACGACTCACCGCTCGTACGGCTGAGGTCGGTATGACAAAGCACGTCGTAGTTGAACCGGTCGCGAGCAAAGATGTTGGTCTTGAGGTTACGGCTGTAGTTCAGCCAGTTGTCCGCCAGCTTCTTGGGGCATAACACCAGAACTGATTTGTTGCGTAGTTCGTAATATTTTATCACGGCCAGCGCGGTGAAAGTCTTGCCCAGGCCCACGCTGTCGGCCAGGATGCAGCCGCTGTAGCTCTCAAGTTTGTTGATGATCCCGGTGGCAGCATCTTTCTGGTAATTGAAGAGTTTGTTCCAGATGAGCGTGTCTTGATAGCCCGTGCGGTCGTTCGGCAGGACATCCTCGTTGATGTCGTCCAGAAACTCATTGAAGATATTGTAGAGCATCAGGAAGTAGATGCTCTCGGGCGAGTTTTCTTGGTAGACGGATGCAATGTGGTCGCAGATCTGCGCCGTTACATCCTCCAGCTTCTCGGGGTCTTGCCAGATCTGGTTAAACAGACTGAGGTAGGTCGCCGTAAATGTCGGCTCGTCCATCTTGTTGACGAAGTTGGAGACAGCGTTGCCCTGCTGGTAGCCGAGATCGACGGCGGTAAAGCCGTGCAATGGCATGTAGGCAGCCTCTGCGGCGGCGGCCTGAACACAAGCAAACTGCTGCATCGGTGCCTTACTGCGATTGGACTTGAATGTTGCCTTGCGCCGCATCCAGTCCGCGCACTCTTTTGCAATTGCGCGCTGGGTCAGTTTGTTGCGTAGCTGAATTTCGAACTCACTTCCGTACAGACTCTGTTCGCGGTCAGCCTTCGGTATGTGGAATTCTTTGCGTACCTTACGAATCTTATCGGTAACCTCGTTGGCGGTGAACGTCGGCGAGGTAAAGATGAATTGCAGCTCGTCGATTTTCTCCAGCTCTGCTTTGAGCGCTTCGAACGCATACATCGAAAAACAGGAAGCGGCGATCTTCAGGCGAGCACCAGGTTTGAGCGTCTGCTTTAGGTCGTCTCCGAGCAGACGGTTGATATTGTCGATCAGTTCCATTAATAGTCAGCCTTCTTAGTGGCGCTATAGCCTGGTGCCAGTAAGGCATTTTTTACGCCGTAAATTGCGAGATGATCTTTGAGCCATAACCGGTACTCCGGTCCGCGAAGGCAATGATCGGGTGAGCAGTCTACCCGCCAGCGCTGCAACATATAGCCCACCACCGCAGCGCGAACGCGCATTCTGATCGAACCATCTGTCATCCCGTAGTCCATCTTGATAATATCGGGCCGATCAACGTTCGGGTGCGGCACGAAATCCAGCTCGACGATGCGCGTCCATTGGATGTCGTTATCCTGTCGTTCGTTGGCCTGTGGCTCCTCGTCGAGCAATGTTGGTGCTTCGATGCGGGTGACGACGAAATCCCGAAACTCTCTACTCTTGCGATCAAAGGCCCGGACGTGCCAGCGTAGGCCGGTATCAACCAAGGCAAAGGGCACAATTACCCGCTCGGACTCGCCGCCCCTCATCGAGTGGTAGCGGATGGCGACAGGTCGCTTGGCGTGGATGGCTCGGCAAATCGCTGCTAACACATCCATCTTGGGGATGCACAGGGCTGCGGGGGATTCACATGGTAGCAGCGCCTGCATTGAGCCGTTCACGCCATCGCCAAAGCCGAAAGCCAGCGCCGACAGAACACGCTGCGATGCGTGTTTGAACAACGGGGAAAACGCCTGCCCGATGCGATAGATCTTGTTGCTACCATCGAAGGTGATGTTATGCGGCGCAATTTCCCGGTATAAAGCCAAATCGCGTGTCGCCCCTGCCGGAGCCACACCGAAGCGCTCAATCAGATCTGGGCGACCGATTTCACCGAAGAAGTAGAGCCGAAAATCGATGTAGGCCAACCGATCGCGCTGAACCAGACTCAAGTCCTCAAGCCGCTTAAAAGGGGAACTAGGCATGAATCATCACTATATGGGAAAATGAAAATTGAATACGGTAATCCATAAAGTGCCATGGTTGTAATCAAATTGATGATAATCATGCATTAATACTTATGTAACAGCAAGAAATGATGTCTCGAACCAAGACAGTCATCGTATTGGCTGATGTTTCTATACTTGTAAAAGCTCAAGTAATCCGCTGAGAGCCTCCGTATGGGAAGCTTTTCACACCAAAGTTAAGTAATATGTCCAACGACCGCACAAATTAATCGATAATCAGTGACGTAGAACATCTCCGGGTTATCAGCACTTTGTTCACCGATAAAGAAGACCCTGGCCTTATCTTTCAATCTTTTTACTTTAGCTTCCTGTGCCTCTGTCCGAGCAACTTCCAACTCTTTGCGCACCACAGTACGCTTGGCTTTTGACCACTCAGCCCATTTTATGTGGATCTGGTAACTTCGGGATGATTTGCGTTTTCCGGACTCATCTTCCGCCCACTCGCCAGACAACGGGATGATGAGCTTTTCATCATCTTCAATAAATTTATTCCAGAGCAGTTCCGCATAAAAGATCTTTGGCTCCGGGTAGGGCTGAATTTTATTTTGGAGTTTTTTAAACACCTCTGAGTAAGTTTGCCCCTTAATACCAGGGACGTTTAGCGACATTCCTCGATCATATGGGAAGCGGAGGAACGCACGGCAAATATTGCGGATAGTATGCACTTGACGCCTGGATTGTCGTTCGGGTGAATGACCTTCACCAGATCCTGAGGATGCTGAACGCGTCGAACTGGACTTGATTTCATCACCTGCAATGCCTGGTTCAACAACCGGGCGTTGTTCAATCAACTTTAATCCCGAAGGCATTAAACCTGGAGCACTGTCCAGTATGTTGCGGATACTCTCTTTTTGGCCCTGTCGAATTACTATGCTTTCGGCATCAGCATCACATTCAGGATGATGATGGATATGGCGTTTCTTTTTAAAATAAGCTCTAACTTTTTTATCTTTTTCCCATGCAGCAGGATACATGGTTATACCACATCCCCAGCACACATAACCTTCAGTATCAACGCTATCCAGCAACCAGAGGTCCTCAGCTTCCACGATCTCTCCGGTGTGTTTATCACGAGCAGATTCCATCACTTACTCCTTATCTAGAACAAAGAATTAAGGGTTTCTTTCGCTACGATCTGACCAGTCCGCTTCGCGTGCGATCACTGCACTTCATCAATTTTGCTTTCGAGTACACTGCACCCGGAATTCGTCTGAGCTTACGTGCTACTTCCAGTTTTACTCGTTTTTTTCATGCTCAATAGATCCCCGTACGTAACATCAAGGATAGAAAGGCTATAGCAGAGCGCCCCGACCTGATTCCGTTACGCTTGAGGTGAATGTAACCATACTTATTTTTTCACCAGTCTCTTTATCAGCATTTTAAATGCTGGATCTTTGGCATCATACCAATTTTTAATTGAACCAGAAAAATCTTCCCGCCCGGATTTTACTATTTTGTTGAATTCAATTAACTTATCATTCAACTTGTTCTGAGCCTCTGTATCCGTTCTGAACATCTCTCCACCAGAACAAGCATACCAATCTTCAAGTTGGCTAACAGCTTTCATCTTAAATATCCCCAAATCCCTGTCTTTCCTCTCAAATTTCTCATACAGCTCACTTTTATAAAGCATTGCGGCAGCCCAGCCCCGAAACTCTCCCTGATGTTCAAGCGCTTCAGCGAGGGCGTTTTGATATTGATCGCGGGTACTCTCATCTCTCAGATAATGGTAGGCAATAAGGAAGAAGTAACAGGAGGCTTCAAAGGCATCTGCTGATTGATATCTCTTTCTATCCTTAATGCGATCCAACCCTTCTGATATTTGCTCGAGCGTTATAATCTCCTCAAGCAGATAGGAAAAAAAATCATTCGCATCCCATTGGCTTTCAATCGTTATCCGTTGCAATGGCGTAATACTGGTTGATGTTTTACTCCGGGATCTGATTTCGAGCAAAAAATATCGCCAGACGTAATACTGTTCATACAGCCGGGCAATAAATCGTTTTTCATGGCGACAGAAATTTTTCCATTCTTCTTTCAAAAAACCGCCATTCAGAATGAGGGTCAATAAGCCAGGTTCCGTAGCAAATTCCCGAATATAAAAATCCGTTGGGGAAGCAGTGCCCTGAGCCTCCAGTTCGCTAATATATTTCCTGACTGACAGTAAATTTTCCTTATCAAACATCATGATGCTCTCTTGCCCAGGTTGGTTTTTACCCTGATTATATCCAGAACAAAGTGAGGGTGCAGCTGGTTTAGGTATTGAAAATCCTGCTCGTTAGGCAGAAATGCGGTATGCGGTAAAAACGAGAAAATAAAGTTGCTCTTGGTCTGTAGACCGCAAAAGTCCTGCCCCTGTAGATTTGCCCCATCCGGAGCAGAGTGCTCCTGAGGGTAACCAGGAAGAAGAAAATGCATAAACCCCATAGTAAAAAGATGCGCATGAGCGAGCTGGCATCCTCTGTCATCCGTCAGTTTCAAACAACGGATTCAGTCTCTCATCAGGAAAGCAATGTAAACCTCCTCTTATCAGGTAATGTGGAAAAGATTACCTTTCAGGGAAAGAAAAAAACGGGTGCTGAAAATAGCAATGGAATCACACCACCTAAGGATGAAGACCACCTTGTCGATATGAAATACATTACGACCCATAGTGGGTTGAGTGATAAATTTTTTTACGCCCTTATCAGGCGCGGAGCATTCCCCCGCCCAATAAAATTAGGACGGTCATCCCGCTGGAAGATGAGTGAGTTTAAACAGTGGATCGAAGAACGCGCTGCTGCAAGGTAATACGCAGGAGATAGTAACAAGTGCATTATGCATTGAAAAATGCAGGTAATATATTTTCGTGCAATGCAAAAGAAGCAGAATCAAGTTATCCGTACACAGGAAATGAGGCTATGTCTTTAAATAACAATCCAGAGAAAAAAAGCGGGACAACTTTCCCTTTACACTGTTTACCTGAGCAATTAAAAGAGACAGTTGAACGTGTGAATATGTTTACAGGAATGTCAATGGAACTGATGGTAAACATTATTTTCACCATGCTTTCAATTATATGCCAGTACCTTGTCGGTGTTGTATCGCCTTAGGAGGGTGCGAATAAGTACCCTCCGCAACGAAAATGAAACTTTTAGTCAATTAAATTCAATCACTTACATAGGCGTTTTTTTGCGTTTGGTGACTTATTCGCACCTTCCCTTACTCAAGTATATCTGGGCCATGCTCTTTATACCTTCTTACGCTTGCCGAGTCTGGTGAGGGTAAGACATTTCTGTCACGACTGCTAATGAGACCCGTTTATAGTCGATTCGAGAAAATGCAGCTTGAATACAGAGACCGGCTTGTTGCCTATAAAAGGGAGCATCTGATCTGGAAAACTATTTTACAGGGACTCAATGCCAATCAGCGGCAGGCTATAAAAAAGGGATATGGTGTCGAGGATGCTCAGGCTCAGCTGGAGCAGCATTATAAACGTGAACCTAAACGTCCTGTTGAGCCAAAGTTCATCTATCAGGATGTGACATTTAAAGCTCTTATCCAAGGCTTAAGCCTGCATGCTGAAGCTGGCATCATCATGGATGAAGCGATCTCTTTTTTCAGAAGTGGGTTGAAAAATCACCTCGGACTGTTGAATAAAGGCTGGGATGGAGGGAAATATTCATTTGACAGAACGGATGGCGAGAGCTATGAACTCCCATTATGTCTGATGCTTTCACTAATGATTCAGCCTGGCGTATTTACTAATTATTTAGAAAAACATGGCGAGATGGCTAAAAGTAGCGGTTTACTTGCCCGCTTCCTTGTTATGAAGGTAAAAAGCTCAATAGGGCAACGTAATAGTCGTATTGATGAAGAGGGGGTGAATGCAGTATTAGCTCCGTTTTATAGCAAAATACAGGGGCTGTTAAGTCTTATTGAAACCCGATTTTATGATGACAGCATACCGAAAGATCAACTAAGACTGTCTGATGATGCAAAAATGGTTCTTCAGGAAAGACAGAAAGAAATTGAACAAGCTATTTTACCTGGCGGGCGTTTTGTACATATCCGGGATTTTGCGTCAAAAGCAATAGAGCAGGCACTGCGACTGGCTACAATAATGACTTTTTATTCAACTAAACCTACAGGAGACAGTTCGGCCGCTGATCTTATTTATACAAAGATTATCGATGCACGTCAAATAAGCAATGCACTGACAATGGTGGAATGGTATTTGCAACAGGCGAGCGACTTATTTTATCCACTGTCAGAGCGATACCAGTTTGAATGCGATGTCCGAAGCCTCTGGAGCTTTATTGTTAAAAGACTGAACAAAAATCAAGGTATACCATTTCCTAAGTATGAACTGCTTCAGTCTGGTCCGGGTCGTCTCAGACACATAGATAAATTAACGCCTGCGTTAAATCAGCTAATCAATCAGGGAATGTGTTGCATTATACGGTTCAATGGCTCCAGTGCTTTGTACATCGCGGGTATTTATAACGGCAATGTATGTTTAGGCGGCGTAAGAGAGCAGTATGCGATTGTACAGATAAGAAGCTTCGCTGACGAAAATTTCTGGCAAGTTGATTTGTAAGATATTGATGACCGCACAATCAATTATTAAGCAATAACTGTCTTCGTTACTTTCGAATGCTAATCTTGCTTCATTTGAAGGCATGCCAGCCATCGCAGTAACCATGCTGAGGTTGATGGATAAATAACCAGACATGCGCTTGTCTGTCTTAAAACAATTGCTGGTATTGCTAATTTAGCAGAAATCTCAGCTTTTCAGGGGGGGGGGGACGGGTGTTTGTTCAAAACTCACTCATGATGTTTGGAGTGCATGATGCCCGGAACACTCCATGAAGCAGATCGTCACTTTTGATTTGATATTGGAAAATAGTGCGGTATGACTGTATTCAACTACCAGGTGGGTGTAACGCAATAAGGTAATTATACGTAATATATATAAACTAAATATCACATCACTATTCATTACCAGCTATAACACTAAATAAATTAAAGTATATACACATCATGGCTAAATGCAGGAGAGATAATTGCGATAACTTTGTTTCCAGACTCAGAGCAGCACAACAGAAACGATTATGTGATAAACATTATCTGACCTTTCTGACCGGGGTCAACAGACATGAATGGAGAGAAAATACCCGATGTGGATACCCTCCCTGTCAGAATACGCTATCAGGAACAAGGAATGAAAAATATTGCAGCGCAGTTTGCCGTCAACGTGATTCCAGGAAGTTCGATAACTTCAACCTTGAATGTATTCTGAGTTCATCGTACTGGACACATATGGGAAATTCAATCAAACGGAATCTGTATTTGTTAGGATCAGTTTTAAAAATAGGAGATATCGTGGATTACTATCATTTGTATTTACGCAAATCTCATTACCAACGAAGTTATACTCCTCCACTCACTGGTTGTCAGGGAAAATTAAATCTGGTTGCATTACTACGCCTGGATATCAGTCATCTGTATCCGAACGCAAAAGGGGGAGCAAATACTACTGAGAATCTGATTATAGCGCCTTTATTTATTAATCGCCGGAATAATGATGCTATCCCGTATCAGGGACAGGGTTTCGGGGGGATACAGTCAACAGGTGAATCGATACCGTTTAACGGCAGTCTGTATGACAGTTTAATTGCGCGATTTGGTTCAGAAGAGGTGAATGCGGCACTAAGAGAAATCACACCGGCCAAACGTTTTTATGGCAATGCTCCCAGAGAGATTGAATTTGGGGGCATTGAGCAACAGCTTCCCTTATTCACTTTACTTCATGGGGAATTATGGCGTCTTGGGCATAACAAGATCTCAGAATGCTTAGGGGAGATCCGACAGCTTTTTCCTGAATACCCTTTGTATCTTGAGTTACTGGCAATTGTGGGTTTTCATGCGGTGTTATCCGGTGACCCCGATCGCATCATGGCCCTTTTATGCCGCATTTTTAATAAATGCTTTAATATCACCTCGTCATTACGCGAGCCACACAAGCAGTTTATCGGCCTGATGTATCGCTTATTGCGTAAGTATCTTCTTCGCTACTTCAGTGTTGAAATAGATAACAGGGAAGCCATGGTGGCGTTCTACAATGGGTTCTATTCACAGGAGATAATTGGGCCTGGAGACGCTGAAGATGAAGTTCTGTGCTATCGCTATTTCACAGGCATCAAACGTTTTGCCACCACCTTTTTCTATGTACCACCAGAGAAGAAGGAAAGCGTCGATTTATGGCGTCTTATGGGAGACGATCTCACTTTTTAGTAATATTGGTGAGATATTGATAAACTAGGAAGGTATAGATCGCGACAAAACCGCTATAACAGGATTACATCACCAACACAGTGATGTAATCTATTTTCAAAGATAAATCTAAATATTTGACACTAAATCAGCCACTCTTTGGTTAAATCCATCATCCCCACGATTTAAAATTGTTCCCCATAGTACAAAACTGACCGCAGAACGGGGGGCTTTCCATGGCCTGTCATAATACTGGGCCGGAAATCTTCCGCTACGTACGGATTCTAGTCTGTCTCCGGTACGCTTCACCAGTACATCCGCAGCCTGTTGCGCGGATACCGGGTACTTTTGTTTATAGTCGCTCGCTGACATCGCGCCAAGATAAGCAAGATAGAAAGCCTGGGAAACCGATAACTCATTTACCAGCTCCCGGGTCAGATCTGCCAGGTTTTCCGTATTGCGTGGTTCAGGCCATTTACGTTCTTCTGCAAGTGAGCCTAAGTATTCCACAATTTCGCCCTGAGCAATCTCTCGTGCAAAGGGAAGAAGTTCTTTATGCCAGTGCTCCGGAATATTACCATTTAGAGTGCGAAGTTGCCCGATCAGCGCTTCACATGACCGGGACATACGCCACCTGACGGCACCAAAGCGTACACCAGCAATTTCGCCATCAGCGACAGGGAATGCGTCAGGATTTGTGTCAGGATGTATTGAGGCAAGTCCTGAATTCAGTAGATTAAACAATATTGCTCTGTTACTGATGACCGGTGAAAAGGAAAGACTACTTTCATCCAAGGAAATGAGTTCAATATCATCTGGTTCTGCGTTGGCACATCGGTAAAGTGCCAGCAAAGCAACTGCGACACGCAAGGATATATCTTCAGGCTTAATGCTGTGTTCTACCAGTGGAGGAAATTCAGAAAGGTACCCGGCAATAATTTGTTTTTTAGCCGCATTTTTATCCTCACATCGTTTCCTGGCACTTGCCAGACCATCAGTGAGTTTTTGTTTTTTATCCTCATTACCGCTGAACTGAATGACATGGTGTTCCAGTTGATTAAGTAACGGACGATCAGCCTGAGTTGTACAAAGTAAGAGCATATTGAAGATTGCGGAATAATGTTCAGGCTCAGTGAGGAGAACATTGTTGTATGCCGAAATAGCTTTGGCCTTATAATTCATTTCCTGAGATGACCAGCCAAGATAAAACTGAACACTGACTCGTTCATCGCCATCTGAAATAACAGCCATAAGCTGATAAAGTTCTTTGCATTGTCGGTACTCGACGAGAAAGCCAACCAGTTCCTGGACTAAATTGTAAGCTGTAGGTGAAGGAATTGGATGACTTTTAAGAAATTTAATCACACCCGAGGCAAACTTGCGGGTTGAGTCAGCATGGTTACCCACGATCTCAGGAATTAACCAACTGTAAGTTAAATCACAGTTATTTTGATAAGCAATCCACTCTGAAGTGACCCAATACTGTCCCAGTTTTGCCCAGTTTGGGCGGTCACGATGTGAGTGAATAATGGTATACAGAGAGAGGAGTTTTCCATCAAATTCTTCCGGGTAAAGCGTCACATCACCAAGGCTCTCTGCTAGATTATCCCAGAATTCAGCACTGATTTCTGGGCTATCCGTAAATCCGAATTCATTATCCAGTAGTTCAGTAACAGATATTGCCCGGAAAAATCTCTGTGCACGCCCTTGTGACGTACTGATAAGAAGCGCTTTATAGGGCCTTAAATCAAAATCAGACCATGAAAGTACATAATTATCCCAATGCTCTCCCGTAAAAGGTTCAGGCTCATTCAGTAACTCAAGGGAGCTAAATACCACGCCATATTTGTTTGTTGCGAGTAGCTCGATAAAATTGTCAGCCAACGCAGGGATTTCATTTATCGCCACCTCACAGGCTATGGCTAAAGCTGCCCGGCAGGCAATTGTCCGATTTTCTACTGAATATGAAGCGTCATTGCTTAACTGTATAAAGCCAGATAAGGGATCAAGTTTATTTGTTTTAGAATGAATGTCGCATCGGGCAAGCTCAATTTCCCACAAAACCTGTTGGGAAGGTGGATCGCTACGCTGTTCGTACACTTCAAGCTGGCTCAGGTAGTCCAGTGCTTCATCGAATTTCCCTGCCTTTGCAGCAATACCAGCGGCTACCCAGAGGTAACGGGGCATCAGCGATGGGTACTGAAATGTTTGCAAAAATGCGTATTGTTTATCAGTCGAAACACCAGAATCCTGCATATCTATAAGAACCGAAAGACGGAGAGGCTGGCAACCAGGGTAAAGTGAGAGCAGATATTCAGTGTCCTGAAGTCGCTGTGTTGGGTTACATGCATCTCCGGGCCACATCCTCTGGAAACGTGCAAAAACGGCAACAAGCGGGACCGTGCTGGCTGAAGTGACTGCCTGTAAACGTGGCCAAATTAACTTCTCATCTTCTTCGCGTCGTTCATAGTCTCGGTCTATGCTGATGAGTTTGCTTAACAATCCGATACCATCAGCATCAAGTTTTTCTCTGTACTCAATGAGGCGTTTCCTTGCATCGTCATAACGACCCACCATCCATTCGCAGTAGGCTGTTTTGGCTGTAATTCTTGGTTCCGCTGTGTTTAATTGAAGATAACCAGATAAAGCCTGTTCATGCTGAGCCTGGTTTAAATACCCGTCGGCCACGCTTTCTGGTTGGTTGCTCTTATTCAGGCCAGACTTTGAGAAAATGATTTCTGATAGCGAATTGAAGGGTAAAGGGGGCGTATTGTTTACCAAAACGATGCTCCTGATTTCTATTGACCACAGTTCCCAACTGAAGTGTACCGGTCACCATCATAATGTATCTGGTTTCTGATGGCAGTGACATAGCACGCGATCGCCGGGCGAAGATTTATCGGTAAGACTGATTCCAGAAAATCTCACGTCCTCATTACCTCTGTGAACAATCGGAATATGCCATTCCGGATCAGTTATTTCACAGGAGTAAACTATGTCTGATTCCCCCGACACGCAGCCCGGTCGTGATGCCCTGCGAGCCTCTCTTTCATTTTTGCCCCAGTATGTCTGCGATCATATTTTTGCCAGACTTCAACACGCTATTCATTACGAGCCGGTAATTGGCATTATGGGAAAAACCGGTGCTGGTAAATCTTCGCTCTGTAATGCTCTGTTCCAACAACCGGTATGTCTGACCAGTGATTTGATGGCCTGCACCTGCGAACCACAGCGGCTGGTGCTGACCGTCGGTGAACGCAGCATGATGCTGGTTGATTTGCCGGGAGTGGGAGAGACCCCAGAAAAGGATGAAACCTATCTCTCACTGTACCAGCAACTGTTTTCTGAGCTGGATTTGATTATCTGGGTCATCAGGGCTGACGATCGCGCACGGGCAACGGATATCACCACACACCGAGCTCTGCTGAATGCTGGTGCCGACCCATCGAGATTTCTGTTTGTGCTGTCCCAGGCTGACCGCATCCCGCCCGTACCTGATGGCCAGGAACACCAGTCACTCCCGGATGTTGCACAGCGTCTGTCCTTGGCTGCTGTCAGCTCGCTGGTTGCCGGGCAGCTTCCATCCTCTTTCCCTGTAATGGCTGTATCCGCACATACCGGCTACAACCTGTCAGCTCTGGTGGAGCTGATGGTGCATGCCCTGCCTACGCAGGCCAGTAGCGCGGTCTATCGGCAGCTGAAATCTGACCATAAAAGCGCTGAAAGCGACTCCGCCGTGCGGCAGCGATTTGGTGAATTAGCTGGTAGCGCTTTTGATTCCGTTATTGACCCAAACTCGCTGCCGTCAGGCTGGCGGGCTTTGCTATGCCGGTTACGTGAAAAATTGGTGCAATTAGCTACTAGCCTCTGGGACAAGCTGTTCAGCTGAAAGTAGTGATTCAGAGCCGAAAATCAGCTGCTCTAAAATCAGTATATTGATCTATAAAAACGATCAATAATGGAATATCGATCGTTTTTATCTATTAAAAAATCGATAAATTATCCCTGTATTGATCGCTTTTACCTATCAAAAACAAGGGCATTTTCCTCACAGAACTCTTCAGGAGTCTGGCTGACAGGGAGGCAGGAATAACGACATGGATGTTAACCCACCCATAAGCGTTTTATCCGCCTGTTATCCCCCTAATGACTACTCCTGATTAATTCACAAGGTGGTATATGAAAATTCAGACAGTGATGGCAATTGTGTTATCTGCCGCTTCGGTATCGGCCCAGGCTGGTAATTGGGCAGTGAAAAACGGCTGGTGTCAGACCATGACCGAGAACGGCCAGGCGCTGGTGATGTTGAAAAATGACACCATTAGCATATTGGGTCAGCTTCAGGGATGCCCCAATGGCCCACAGGAGCTTATGGGTAGTCGTATTGGCGTGAATGGCAACCTTGTTCCTACGTCGCAGGTCTGTAGCCAGCAAACAGGATTTAAAGCCATCGAAGTTGAAGGTGGCCAGGCCACTGCAGCAGCGAAAAAAGCGATTGCTTCTATTGCCGGTCAGGAAGTTTCAACCCTGCAGGTATTTGGCGGTCAGATGACTTTTACCCGTGGCGACATGATGAGCGTTTGCCCTAAGTATGTGTCAGCTTTACGCGCCAACGCCGGGAGTAATGCGCCAGAGATTAATAAAGGCTCAGTCATGAAAGCAGCCAAACAGGCGTATACAAAAGAGTATGACAGCGAAACTACTGAGGCCGCTGATTTTGGCAGCTATGAAGTGAAAGGAAATACCGTGGTATTTGAAGTCTACAACGCAGGCTATCGCACCTACGACAAGGTGGTGGTCACTGTTGGTGCAGATGGTAAGGCCACCGGTGCAAAAGTGGAATATATGGGTCGTTAACAGATTCGAATAACGTAGTTCGCTGTATCAGAGGCCATGTTCTTTCAGGAGCATGGCCTCTTTCTTTTTATGCCGATACATTCAGAAAAGGAGTTATCTATGCGCTTAGCTTCCCGCTTTGGCAGGGTCAATCTTATCCGTCGCGACCGTCCCTTAACGCACGATGAAATGATGTACCACGTTCCCAGTGTATTCAGCGCTGAAAAGCATGAATCCCGTAGTGAACGATATACCTGTATCCCAACCATTACCTTACTTGAAAGCCTGCAACGGGAAGGTTTTCAGCCGTTCTTTGCCTGTCAGGCTCGCGTTCGCGATCCTGGTAAACGTGAGCACACTAAACACATGCTTCGTCTGCGTCGAGAAGGTCAAATCACTGGTAAGCAGGTGCCAGAAATCATTCTGCTAAACAGCCACGATGGCTCTAGTTCTTACCAGATGCTGCCGGGGTTGTTCCGTGCGGTTTGCCAGAATGGACTGATTTGCGGTGAGAGTTTTGGTGAGGTACGCGTACCACACAAGGGCAACGTGGTGGAAAAAGTGATTGAAGGGGCCTACGAGGTGCTGGGGATATTTGACCGGGTGGAAGAGAAGCGCGATGCGATGGAATCGCTTTTGTTACCGCCGCCAGCACAGCAGGTGCTGGCGAAAGCCGCATTAACGTATCGATTTGGTGAAGATCACCAGCCGGTGACGGAATCGCAGATACTCTTTCCACGCCGCTGGCAAGACGAAAGCAACGACCTGTGGACCACTTATCAACGTATTCAGGAAAACTTGATTAAAGGTGGTCTGTCGGGACGAACGACCAAAGGAAAGCGCACCCATACTCGTGCTGTGAAAGGAATCGACGGCGATGTAAAGCTCAATCGCGCGTTGTGGGTGATGGCTGAAAATATGCTGCAACTTGCATCATGAATCGCTTATTCGAGTTTGTTGATAGCCCTGTAACTCCCGGTTGCGGGGCTTTTGCTTTAAAGGAACCCCCATGCCTGAACTGATTTTACCCCCGACTTTCCCGGTGAATGAACAGCGTATTATCCGCCGCGCCATGCGCCTGCTGGAGAAATATCTGCGCCAGCCTGGTGAACAGTTTCTTGCCGCGAATTGTACGAAAACTTGGCTACAACTGCATCTGGCGCGACAGGAACGAGAAGTCTTTATCGTACTCTACCTCGATAATCAACATCGCCTGCTGGAACACGAAACTCTATTTCTTGGCACGATCAGCCATACCGAAGTTCATCCCCGTGAAATTGTAAAATCTGCACTACGCCATAACGCAGCAGCGGTGATAGTCGCCCATAACCATCCGTCAGGGATTACGGATGCAAGTAAGGCAGACAGAACCATCACCGCCCAAATCGTAAACGCTCTGGGTCTGGTCGAGGTTCGGGTGCTGGACCATTTCATTATCGGTAATGGCGAAATATTGTCTTTTGCTGAACGGGGCTGGCTGTAGCGAGAAATTTCACCTACTTAACGAATATAAAACAGGAGGAAATGATGGAGAAAAACGATCCCATCGAATGGGGGCTTCGACGCGATATCATGCCGCGTGTAGGAGCACGACTGGTACAGGAAGGAAATCAATTGCATTACCTGGTTGACCGGGCCGGTGTCACCGGCATTTTTAATGAAGCTGAGAGCCGCAAACTGAATGCAGCATTTCCGCATTTCGTGGAGCAGATGGAGTTAATGCTACTCTCCGGGGAACTAAACCCCCGTTATGCACATTGTGTCACCCTGTACCATGATGGATTTACCTGTGAAGCTGACACGCTTGGCTCTTATGGTTACGTCTACATCGTCATTTACCCCACTCAACGCTGACCGATTTTAGCCTCACCCTTAACGAGAACAACCCCATGAAAACTTTACCTGCATCAACTCAGCGGGCGGCTAAGCCATGCCCGACGCCCGTAGTTGTCTGGCAAACGCTACTCACCCGTCTGCTGGAGCAACACTATGGTCTGACTCTGAACGACACGCCATTCTGCGATGAAACAGTCATTCAGGAACATATTAACGCCGGTATCACACTGGCTGATGCCGTTAACTTTCTGGTGGAAAAGTATGAGCTGGTTCGTATCGATCGCAGAGGGTTTAGCTGGCAGGAACAATCGCCTTATCTGCGGGCTGTAGACATTTTGCGGGCGCGACAGGCAACCGGCCTATAGCGGCGAAGTCATCATCTTTCGACACGCTGAATCTTGCGAGCCTCCCTCCCGAATTACATTCCCGATCTGTCTTCCTTATTTACTCATTGCATAATGCGCCTGCCACTCCCGGCAGGCGTGTTTGCTTTTATACGGACAAAAATTATGCAAACAGAAGCTGAAGTTTTAACCGACCATAATGAGCTGATTTGCTCAACCAGTGTTGAACGCATTGTTACAGGACGTGATGCTGCGCTGAACCTGATAGAAATCCTGATCCAGGAGCTTGATGATATCTCACGGCTAACCTCCAGCATCGGTGGTGATGTGGCGGAGCATTGGGCGATGCGACAGGGCCATTCCTTTGACTGCTGGCTGATGCAACCAGTAGATAAAGCGATGCCGGTGATTACCCGCAATATCGATCGCAGTATCTGGCGCGATCTCATGCTGAAGTCCGGGATGTTGACCCTAATGGATGCCGAAGCTCGCAGCCAGTGGGCGAAGAACCTGGAGGAGGGCGATCTCCCGGCGATTAGCGAAGCCAACATCCTGAGTACCTTTGAACAACTCCATCACAATAAACAGGATGTTTTCGAACGTGGGATTATCAATGTATTTAAAGGGCTAAGCTGGGACTACAAAACCAATAATCCCTGCTATTTCGGTAAGAAGATTATCGTCAACAACTTGGTGAAGCACGACCGATGGGGCTACAGCCTGAATTGGGGCTGGCGGCGCGATCAGTTAGCCGATCTGGAGCGAATGCTCTACCTGCTGGATGGGAAGGCCATTCCCGATAACCGGCATGATGTCTCCATCCGGTTTATGGATTTTGTGCGCGATAATCCGCATCAGCAGATTTTCGAAGATGAGTTGTTCACTATTCGCTACTTTCAGAAGGGCAGTGGACATATCACTTTTAAACGCCTGGATCTGGTGGAGAAGATGAATGACATCGTGGCGAAGCACTTTCCGGGGATGTTGCCTGCGAAATGAGATGTGATGTTTTTATAGGCACCTCTATGCTAATCTTAATAGGAGTTATTAAATGTTATTAAACGAGGTAGTCCCTATGGGTTCGCTTACTAAACAAACCATCAGCGCACAGATACCCGTTGAGTTGGCAGCTGCTGTTGAAAATCTGGCAATTGAGTTGGACCGTTCTAAAAGCTGGATTATTAAGGAAGCGTTGACCAGTATGCTGGCCGAAAGAGAACGGCGTCACCAGAGCATCCAGGCCGGTCTTGCCGATGTGGATGCCGGTCGCGTGGTGAGCCACTCGGACATGGTAGATTTTGCTAATCGCTTAAAGAAATCCTGATAAATGGAAGTTTACTGGACGCTTAAAGCTCAGGATGACCTGGAGCGTATCTACCGTTTTGCCCTTCAGTACAGCCGCCAGCACGCCGATGACGTTTTGGATCGCCTGATTATTGGCTGTGCTGGTCTTACAGCGCATCCGGCAATTGGCATACAGCAGACTCGGTATGAACCTCATGAGGTCCGAAAAGTGTTATTCGATGACTATGAGGTTCACTACGAACTCCGTGACAATGATATCTATATCGTGGATCTCTGGCATACCAAAGAAGAACGTTGAAGAGATGCTCTTCACATTCGCGAGTATTTCCCACTAACTTAAAACTCATTTTTGTGTTTTTTACTCTTTTTTGTGTTTTAATGATATCCATTACTTTTTGGTAAGTGGGGAGGGCATCATGCAAAACAAAATTAAAGAACTTCGTACTCAACTATCAATCACTCAGCGTGAATTGGCGGATATGGTTGGTACCAGCCAACAGCAGATCCAACGTATCGAGACAGGGAAAGTTGCGGCCAAGTTAGGACTGGCGCAGGCGATAAGCGCTGTCTTAAAGAAACCATTGAATGCAGTTTTTCCTGATAACGATACTTTATTGCAAAAAGTGCGCAATCAAAGTAGCCGTAGTGATGATGATCTGGAAAGCATCGCCGCTAGTGGTATTGAAATGGATGGCTGCATTTGGACGGTAAAACTCTGGTTACGAGGGCAGCAAGATTATTTGCTGTTACCCATTTCCCCGGCTGATAAGCGTCGTTTTTACTCATACTTTCAGGAAATAGCAGCGCCTGATTATGAGCATTTCTTTGTTTTCGACTCTGAACAGCATCGTTATGCCTTAAATGCCCGAGAAGTGATTTTTCACCAATTCTTGTTTGATGGTTTTCCACCTATCCCTGATGAAGAGGCAAATGAAGAAAGATATGGGAATGTCCATATCACCATGGTGAATGGTGGTCCGGTTATTGAGCTTTACTGTGAGCCAGATGAGCCTGAGGACGAAAGTGATGGCGATATCGGTCAGTTGAATGCATTTTTTGACATTCTTGAATCAGAGCCGGAATCAACCGAGCGGTATCAGTTAACCGACATAGATGGGGAAGATGCTTTTATCCGTATTGGTTCTATTGCGATGGTGCGAGTCGCACTTGACGCGTTAGAGCCTGTGGAAGATGATGAGGAGTAATTTTTAGTTAGCTAAGACTTCAGAGAATCGCGTTGAGTATACATGTGAGTATATATAGCGATTCTGTTATTCTTAAATTTCAATTATTTCAGTTAGTTACGTCGAGAATCGCGGTGCGGCCTTCGCACCAAGACTCATCTAAGCTATTGTTTTAAAACAATTTAATTCATAATCTTGCTTGAAATCGCGTAGCCCCTCTTACAAAAGGGTATACGAGGCGATGTCTCAGCGATATAAACTCTATCGTCGAACCAGCGGCATTTATGTTGTCCGCATTAGCGTTCCCCAACGTTTTCGTCGATACGCAGGACAGTGTGAGATTCACACTTCAACAGGCACTCACGATCTTCATGAAGCAAAGCAGAAGTCCGCGCTCCTGTTGGCGGTCTGGTATCAGACCTTACAAGAGTATGAACAATTGGATTATCGAACTTTAAGTGATTGCGCCCCACTGCTTGCTGGTGAGGGGATGATCTCGCTTTCTAACTTTGCTCAGTCAATAGAGTTGCCTATATCGCAATTGATTCGAGAGGTGATTAATCGTAACCTCCCGGTATTCTGGCTGGCGACTGGTCAGTTCGGTTTCTATGTTGATGAATTTAATGCAGTAGAGCGGGAACCCGGTGCAAAACGAGAAAAACAGTCTGATGATGAAAAGGATCAACCTAAAGAAGTCATCATTCTCAATAGCGCGTTTGAGCTGGGGAGGGTGCGAATAAGTACCCTCCGCAACGAAAATGAAACTTTTAGTCAATTAAATTCAATCACTTACATAGGCGTTTTTTTGCGTTTGGTGACTTATTCGCACCTTCCTTAATGCAAATTACTCCGAAATGGTTTTGAAAAGGCTCTGTAGAGGTAAGATAAATTAACTAAATTTCAGTCATACGGGGCACGTCATGCTGCAATCTCTCAACCACCTGACCCTCGCGGTCAGCGACCTGCAAAAAAGCGTCACCTTCTGGCACGAGCTGCTGGGGCTGACCCTGCACGCCCGCTGGAATACCGGGGCCTATCTCACCTGCGGCGATCTGTGGGTCTGCCTGTCGTACGACGAGGCGCGCCAGTATGTGCCGCCGCAGGAGAGCGACTACACCCACTACGCGTTTACCGTGGCGGAGGCGGAATTTGAACCGTTCTCGAATAAGCTGGAGCAGGCGGGCGTCATCGTCTGGAAGCAGAATAAAAGCGAGGGGGCGTCGTTCTATTTTCTCGACCCGGACGGACACAAGCTGGAGCTGCACGTGGGCAGCCTCGCCGCGCGGCTGGCGGCGTGTCGCGAGAAGCCCTATGCGGGCATGGTGTTTACCTCAGACGAGGCTTGAGGCGCGCACCTTCAGCCTGCCCGCCAGCGTCACGTGCGTGGCGGCATCTTCCTGATTGCACAGGTACTCCACCGCCAGCCGTCCCAGCTCGCTGTAGGGCAGCTGGATACTGGTCAGCGGCGGGGTGAGCTGCTCGGAGATCTTCTGGTCGTCGTAGCCCGCCAGCAGCATGTCCTGCGGGATGCGCACGCCGTTCACCGCCAGCGCCTGATAGCAGCCAATCGCCAGCCAGTCGCTGGCGCAGAAGATGGCGTCCGGGCGCTCGGCCAGTTCCAGCAGGGACGTGGTGGCGGTAAAGGACTCGCTGAACTGCCAGTTGGTCTGGCGCACCAGGCCGTCGTCACACGCGAGTCCGGCCTGTTCCAGCGCCGCCTGGTAGCCCGCCAGACGCTGGCGAGAGGCCTCCATCCAGCTCTCCCCGGTAATGTGGGCGATGCGCGTCGCACCGCAGGCAATCAGGTGTTTAGTGACCTGAAAAGCGTTGGCGTAGTCGTCCGGAATAAACGACGGCAGCAGCGGCGAGCCGGGGTCGCGCTGGTTGAGCAACACCAGCGGGATGCGGGTGCAGTCCTCGAAGGCCGTCATGTCCACCAGCGTGGTGACCGGGGAGGCGAGAATAATCCCGATGCAGTTGCGCTTCTCCAGCTGGCGGATGATGTTCAGCGCCAGCTCGATGTCGTCGCCGTAGTCGTAGACGGTGAGCAGGGTCTCGTTGCGCCACGCCGCTTCCCGCGCCTGGCTGATGGCGTCGATAAACGGGTCGAAGCTCTGAACGGAGCTGACCAGCAGGGCGATCTCTTCCTGATTGCGCGGGGCGTGAACGGCGGGTAGGCGGTCGTAGCCGAGCTCGGTGGCGACACCAATCACCCGCTGGCGGGTGTCGTCGCTGAGCTTGATGTTGCGGGACTGGTTAAGCACCAGCGATACCGTCGCCTGCGACACCCCTGCCGCCCGCGCAATATCGTTCATCGTCACTTTCGGTTTTCGCTTCATCCGTCCTCTCCCTTTCGCGAATTCGCATCATACCCTAACCGCGCGCTTACGCGCCGTCGATCACGTTTCTCATTCATCGAAGCGCGAACTTTGTGAAGGCCGTCGCTTTTCGGCGTGCCGTGATTTGCGCATTTATCCTGCAACTAATATTTATTAGCTAAATATTATCAGTAAGAGGACGCGTAATGAAAGAGCAGTGGAGCAGGGAGCAGGCACAAGCGTGGTATGAGCAAAAAGGCTGGCTGTGCGGGTTTAACTATTTGCCGTCGACGGCGGTGAACTGGACCGATATCTGGCAGGAAGAGACCTTCGATGCCGAGACCATCGACCGCGAACTGGGTTGGGCGGCGGAGGCGGGCTACAACACCCTGCGCATCAACCTGCCGTTTATCGTCTGGGAGCATGACCGCGACGGGCTGATGGCGCGCATCGACCAGTTTTTGACCATTGCCGACGGCCACGGGTTCAGCACCATGCTGACCCTGATGGACGACTGCGGCTTCTCCGGCGACGAGCCGTACCTCGGCCCGCAAAAGCCGCCCGTACCGGGCAAGCACAACAGCCAGGCGGCGGCGAGCCCGGGTCGGGATAAGGTGTGCGATCCCGACTGCTGGCCGCAGATTGAGCGCTATATCCGCGACGTTGTCCGCCAGTTCCGCGCGGACAAGCGCGTGCTGCTGTGGGATCTCTACAACGAGCCGGGCAACCGCGGCATTTTCGCGACGGGCACGCAGGAGGTGCAGTACGACACGAAGCTGGAGACCTGCGCCCATGAACTGATGAAGCTGGCGTTCCGGTGGGGGCGTGAGGAGAACCCGACCCAGCCGCTCACCGTCTGCGCCTGGCGTCTGCCGCCGGAAGAGGAGGGCGAGACGTTCTTCCAGCATCCGCTGGACCAAACCGCGCTCGCGCTCTCTGACGTGGTGAGCTTCCACGCCTACACCCACACCGGGCGCATGACGGCGATAATCCAGCAGCTGCAAACGCTCGGTCGTCCGCTGTTCTGCACCGAATGGCTGGCGCGCCACGTGGGCAGCACCATCGAAGAGCAGCTCCCGCTGATGTATGCGGCGAAGGTCGCGCCCTACCAGTGGGGGCTGGTGCGCGGCAAAACCCAGACGTGGCTGCCGTGGCCGGTGGTGATGAAGGAGTCCACGGACTACTGTCGCCTCTGGTTCCACGACGTGTTTGAGGAGAACGGGATCCCGTTCTCACGCCGTGAAATCGCCCTGATGCAGCAGCTGCGTAAGATCGCCCCGAAGGCGCAGGACTAATAATATCGACCCGGCGGTCCACCGCCGGGCAACCAGGCAGGCATATAACAATGGCAATGACAATGAAAATACCGTCTCGCGAGTTGTGGTCTTATTTTGGTTATGGATTAGGTCAGTGTTTTAGCTTTGGTTTAGTAGGTTCGTTTATTAACTATTTTTACACCGACGTGCTGGGCATTTCGGCGCTGGCGGCGAGCACCATTTTCCTGATTGCCCGCGCGTGGGACGCGGTTCACGATCCGCTGTTTGCCAGCATTATGGACACCATTAACAGTCGGTTCGGCAAGTTTCGCCACTTTTTGCTAATCGCCCCTTTGTTGATCACCGGCGTCACGCTGCTGTCGTTCTATAAAATTGAAGCGGACATGACCACCAAAATCCTCTACGCCGGGGTGACCTACATCCTGTGGGGGACGCTGTATGCCATCTCCGATATTCCGTTCTGGTCGATGTCGTCGGTGATGACCAACGACTCCGCCCAGCGCACCCGCGCGGTGACGGCGGCGATGCTCGGGGTGAACGCCGGGATTGCCTGCGCCAATATCTTCTTCCCGAAGCTGGCGGCGTTTTTCGCCCAGTACAGTAACGACAAAGGTTATTTTATGGCGGCGCTGGTGATGATGCTGGTGGGGCTGCCGCTGATGCTTAACGGCTTTATGCAGATCAAAGAGCGCGTGCCGCCGAGCCCGGAAAAGGTGACCATCCGCGATACCTTCCACAACCTGCGTCAGAACAAGCCGCTGTTTATCGTCCTGCTGTCGTTCTTCTTCTGCGTGTTCCATAACGTGGCGGGCGGGCTGTATATCTACTTCTTTATCAACAACCTGGGCGACGGCAGCCTGCAGATGGCGATTGGCGTGATGGGAATTGTCGCGGCAGTGCTGTGCCTGGTCGCCCCGATGCTGACGCGCCGGATGCAGAAGCGGAAGCTGTTTATGATCCTCTGCGGGCTGGACGTGGCGGTGCGCGTGGTGATGTGGTTTGTCGGCTATCAGCAGGTGACGATGCTGTTTATCCTGCTCGGCCTGAGCACCCTGTTTGTGATGATGACCAACATCCTCACCTCGTCGATGATTGCCGACACCATCGAGTACGCGGAGTACCACACCCACAAGCGCTGCGCGGCGATCACCTTCTCCGGACAGACCTTTACCGGCAAGATGTCGGTGGCGGTGGGCGGCGGGTTGATCGGTGTGTTCCTGACGTTGATCGGCTACGTGCCGCAGGCGCAGATCCAGAGTGAAGGCGTGTTGTCGGGGCTGTTCTTCGGGATTTGCCTGCTGCCGGCGATGGGGTCAGCGATCCGAATGGGCTTTATGTCGCGCTTTACCTTTACCGAGGAGAAGCATGCGGAGATTTGTCGGCTGCTGGCAGAGCGTCGGCATCATTTAAAAAATAGCCGTGCGGAAAATGAGCGGCTGGAGCGCCCGGCCCCGGCGAATTAAGAGAAGAGGGCGCCTGCAACGCAGGCGTCCACTTTAGAACTTAATTCACGTCAGCTATCCCACAGCAATCATAGGCTAATTTCAATAATTGCTGAGTCATTGTGACGGCATCTGCTGCTAAATCAACGGTGGCAAAGTGGATTTTATGCCCCTGTACCTCAACGAATTCGGAGAGCATTACGTCGACGGCTGGATGAAGTAATAATCCAGCCGAACGGAGAGATAGCGGGTCTGTTCGATTCTCCTGCGTGCGCAGATAGGTATACATCTGGTAGATATAACCGCTGCGCAAGCTCCGATCACGATACCAGCCTTTAATCAGAATGTTATTGAATTTAGTGTCGATGATGATGCGCTGTGCAGGTTGCCTGTGCTCAAGAATGATGTCTGAGTTCATGGTTGGGAAAATACTTTCGCTCCCTGCACTTTGAGACGTTAATCTCCATTTCAACTCTTTTCCGGCAGCGACTGTCCAGTCTTTTTTGGGAAGATGGACGTGATAGAAACCCGCCATACTTTTCTCGAACAGCTTACGCATCCAGTAAGGGTCATCAGACGGCGTTGGCAACAGTTTTTGCCCCGCAGTTTGGGTTGGTAGCCATAATTCAAATGCCAGCTGCGCGGCATCTACCATGGCTTTATCCGCCGCATCATGGCGACCAAAGCGCGCGATTGATGGCAGTTCACCTTTGCTCGGCATACCGCTTTCGATACCTCGACGACGCAAATTGATTGCCATTGCGCGACATTGCGCAGCCAGCGCGCCGTCGCTGAGTAGCGGGACAAGGTGCTCTAACGCAGAACGAACATAGCGATTACGGGGAGTATCCAGCGTCATTTCCTGAAACTGACAGGCTACCTGTGCCCGCTCAAGCAATTGTCGACTGGTTGTGCGCAGAACATCAATGCGTCCCCTTACCCTGTTTAGCGTGGCGCGGCGAGTTTGGTATCCCATACTTAAATGCCTTAACAGCCGCTGCTCTACTTCGTGAAGCAGGATCCTGGCCACCAGCGCCGGGATTTCCTCCGGGTTGTTTTCAGCGGCAACCATGCTGCGCCCGTGATGGCGAAACAGACTAGAGGCATACAGCATCAATAGCCAGATATTGCGCAAAGGAATGCGCAATACGGCTGCCCGAGCCTGCGTATCGCCACGTTCATCAAGATCGGTCATACGCTGAGGAGTTCCTTTCTGGCATCCAGGACTTTCTCCGGCGCATCGAACCAGTATTCGGCAAGCAAAGGACAGATTTCGGTTTCGACAACCTGCTTGTACCAGGCCATACCGTCGTCAATCTTCAACCCCGCTGGTGGGGTAACGTAGCTATGCCCGATACAAAACTGTGGTCCCAGGGCCGCATCCCTGGACAATTTTTCATTTAACGCAGTTATTTGGGATTCGATTAGGGCTAATGTTTCCACGCTCACATTAAACCGTTGGTTAACCCATTTTTTCCACGCGTCGTTAAACTCGGGCTTAAGATCAATAAACGCAAAGCGGCGCCGTAATGCCAGGTCGAGCAGGGCAAGCGAGCGGTCAGCGATATTCATCGTCCCGATGATGTACAGATTCTCAGGAATGTAGGTTTTTTCATCCATATCAGATCGGTATGAGAGCTCAAGCGCCTCATTCGGCGTGCGTTTATCCGCCTCCATCAGCGTCAGCGTCTCGCCAAAAATTTGCGCAGGATTACCCCGGTTAATTTCCTCAATAATGACCACGTACTTTGTTGTCGGATCGTTTACTGCTTTGTCGATCGCATGGAGAAAAGGCCCGTCTACCAATGCCAAACGTCCTTCATTGTTAGGACGCCAGCCGCGAATAAAGTCTTCGTAGGAGAGGGTGGGGTGGAACTGCACCGCGCTGATGCGCTTAGAGGTTTCCTCGCCCATAAGGCAATACGCCAGGCGGCGGGCAAGCCAGGTTTTACCGGTTCCCGGCGGGCCCTGCAGGATAAGGTTTTTTTTGGCCTGTAACCGCTGAAGGATGAGTTGGATTTTTTCCTCTTCTAAAAAGCAGCCCTCATCGATCAAATTGCTTATCGCGTAAGGCTTATGGGGGATTTCCGCTGGCACGTTCTCTTCAACCGTTTCCTCGGTGATGCTCTGGAATTCACCTTTATCGAAGTTGAGGTATTCATAGTTGCCGGGGGTCTGAAACTCCAGTTCATCATCATCACGTAGTTTTTGCAGATAATATGAAATGGACGATTCAACCGTATTGTTATTGGGATAATCCGCCTTAATCTCATCCAGATAAGCCTCTTTTAACTCCCTCAAGGAGAAATATGGGCTGTCTTTTTTCAGGCACAGTAGTTTGATTTTATTAAGCAAATACGCTTTCCATGTCAGCCGCTCGACTTCATCATTTGACTGATGTAAATCGATATTCCATGCCGCCAGGGAGAGTTCAGGGAAGGAGTGAACCGGATAGTTTGGCTGGGTAAAGGCCTTTTTGAGCGCCAGCGCTACGGTCTGATAGTTGTGTCCGCTGCAGCGCCCTTTGGCACCTTTTTTAATGATTTTAATATTCAGGACTTTCTGGATGTAGTACTGAGACTGGCTATCCAGCGTAGGGTAGAACCAGGGGCGTAGCCAGTACAATCCCATCGTCAGGTTCCAGCCAACATTGCGCACGTTAGATGCGGCGTCATAAGAAAACAGGAAGTCCGTGGGATCGGCGTTTGGGGTGTCGGCGAAGGAGATTGCCTGAGAAAACATTTCCCACAGCGTATCGATGTCTTCAGGCTTACGTGATTTCTCATAGCCAAAGAACCATGACTTCTGATTGTTCAGAAGCGGAATACCGTCGAACGACTCAGGAACCGGTTCGCGAACGCCTATCAGTTTTGCCAGGCTGGCTGCGATATTTCTTCGGTTGGTAACGGTAAGCGAGCGATTAAATAAACCCATAGTGGTGAAAGGACAAATGTCTTTCAAAGGATGGGGAGCGCCATTAGCGGGCTTGTCCTGCAGGTGTGACATACTGCCAATCTCAGCAGCAATGCGGTGAATACCCGCCACCAGCTCCTCTCTTCGATTTCGCCAGGTCAGTAGCTGAGAGGCAAATGCCTGATAGAAGTCTGCCCATGCGAATCTGACGTCTTGCTCAACTGCGTCCATATGCTCTCCAGTAAAATTTCAGGCTTCAGTAACCTGGCGACTGAATTTTACGGGATTGTAAGCCTTAGTGAATAACTACCTAAAACAGTGATCTATAAGGGCATGCCGGAACGACATGCCCTCATATGACATTACAGCGACTTCACAAACGCCAGCAGATCTTCGTTGAGCTGGTCCTGGTGGGTCAGCGCAAAGCCGTGCGGCGCGTTGTCATACACCTTCAGCGTGGCGTTTTTGATCATCTCTGCCGCCAGCTTGCCGGTGCTTTCAAACGGCACGATCTGGTCGTTACTGCCGTGAATCACCAGCGTCGGCACGTCGATTTTCGCCATATCCGGGCGGAAGTCGGTTTCGCCGAACGCGGTCACGCAGTCGATGGTGCCTTTCAGCGACGCCAGCAGGGCAATGTTCAGCGTCTGGGTCAGGGCACCGGCAGAAACGGTTTGTCCGGCGTTGGTACCGTAGAACGGGGTGGCGAAGTCGCTGATGAACTGGGCGCGATCTTTACGCAGTCCGTCGCGAATGCCGTCGAATACGCTTTGATCTACACCCTGCGGGAAGGAGTCGGATTTACCGAAGATCGGCGTGACCGCGCCCAGCAGCGCCAGACCGGCGACGCGTGAGCTGCCGTAGTTATTGATGTAACGGGTCACGTCGCCGCCGCCCATGGAGAAGCCCACCAGCGTCACGTCGCGCAGATCCAGGGTGGTGATCAGGTCATTGATGTCGGACGCAAAGGTGTCGTAGTCGTAACCGTTCCACGGCTGATCCGAGCGGCCGAACCCGCGACGGTCAAAGGCGATGGCACGGAAGCCGCGCTCGGCCAGGTAGTTCAGCTGGCTGTCCCACATGTCGCCGTCCAGCGGCCAGCCGTGGCTGAAGAGAACCGGTTTACCCGCGCCACAGTCTTTGTAGTAAATCTGCGTGCCGTCTTTTGCCTTAAACGTTGCCATAGTGTGTTCCTGTACAGGTGATGGTTATGGTTATACCGGCGCGACCAGGTAGCGAATAGCCGGTGAGGTTGTGCCCTGATGAAAAGCCAGAACGCGGCTCTGCAGCAGGAGGTCATTCATGGTGTGGCGCTCCTGCTGGCGCAGATGCTCAATCCACGAGCCCATCAGGAAGGTCTCGATAAACAGACCGGGGCGCTCGATATCTTCATATACCGCCCAGCTCATCGCCCCGGCGCGGCGGCGCACCCGGCGCAGCTCGTGGACCGCCTCCAGGAAGGCTTTGGCGTGTTGCGGGTCGATGAGGTACTCGTGCGAGACCAGCACCGGGCCGCGTTCGTTTGGCAGGTCAATCTCCACGCCGTCCAGCGGCTGACCGCTCAGGTCGAGGTTCAGGTCCGGATCTTTCTCCAGCTTCCAGCGGAACACCGTCGCGCTCGCCAGCACCATCCCCAGCGTGGCGACAACCAGCGAGGTTGGGGTACCGAACCGGGAGGCGATCTGCCCCCAGAGGGCGCTGCCTGCGGTCATCGAGCCGAAGAACACCGTCAGATACACCGCCAGCGCGCGGGCCTTCACCCAGCGGGCGGCGCTGCGCTGCGCGCCGAGATTGAGGGTGGAGAGCACCGCAATCCACGCGAAGCCAGTGAAAAACTCAAACAGGTTAAGCAGCCAGACGTGGCGCACAAACGCCAGCGCCAGCATGGTGAGGGCAAAGGTCAGGCTGGCGGCCACCATCAGGCGGTCGGCATTCAGCCGCTGGCGCAGGCGCGGCAGCAGAATCGCACCGGCAATCGCCCCCAGGCCAATGCACGCCAGCATTACGCCGTAGCCCGCCGGGCCTAAGCCCAGCTCGCGGCGCGCCACCAGCGGCAGTAACGCCCAGCCCGCGCTGCCGAAAACGAAGAAGGCCACGGTGCGCACCAGCACGTTGCGCAGCACCGGCGCGGCGTGCACGTAGCGAATGCCGGATCGCACCGCCGAGAAGAAATGCTCCGGCGGCAGATGCTGCACGGTCGGGGCCTGACGCCAGCGCCACAGTACCCACGCCACGCCGACCACGGACAGCGCGTTCAGGGCAAACACCATCCACGGCCCGGCGAGCGACAGCAGAAAACCACCCAGCGCGGGGCCAATCGCCCGGCTGATGTTTACCCCGAGCGAGTTCAGCGCCACGGCGGCACCCAGCTCGGGCTTGCTCACCAGGTCCGGCACCACGGCCTGAAACGGCGGCGAGCTCATCGCCGCGCCGACGCTCAGCAGAAACGTCGCCACCAGCAGAACGGCGGGGGTGACGTGTCCGGTGAAGGAGAGCACCGTCAGCCCGGCGGCGGCGATAAACACCCACAGCTGGGAGAAGAGCAGGTATTTACGTCGGTCGACGATATCCGCCATTACCCCGGACGGCAGGGCGAAGAGGAACATCGGCAGGCTGCTGGCCGCCTGCACCAGCGCGATGTCCAGCGGATCGGCGCTCAGGGTCAGCATGCTCCAGTTGATGCCGACGTCGCTCATCCATGAGCCGACGTTAGAGACCACCGTGGCGATCCACAGCATCCTGAACACCGGCTGGCTTAGCGGCTGCCAGGGCGAAACCGTTGATGTGTGCGTCGTCTCGACGTGTGCGTCGCGAACGTCGTTAACCTGGGTCATGCGAACCTCTCCGCTGCCTTACGCTGCAATCGCCACTGGCCCGGGCCGGTGAGGGCAAGGGTGGTAAAGATAATCAGCAACAGCCAGCCAAACTGCCCTTCGGCAATCGACCAGTTCGGGTGCACCGCCAGCATCGCCACCAGCAGCACGGCGATAATCGGCAGGCACGCCAGGCGGGTATACACGCCCGCAATGATAAACAGCGGGCAAATTACCTCGGCGACGATGGCCGGGATCAGGCTGGCATAGGGCCCGAAGCCGAACGGATCTTCAATGCGCGTCAGCTCTTCACTGAAGTGCAGCACCTTTGGCAGGCCGTGCACGTACAGCAGCAGCAGGCTGCCGGTCAGGCGCAGGAAGAACAGCCCCAGATCAACCCGGGGCGGAGCAAGCGTGTTTTTCATCAGAATGCAAAGCAGCTGCAGCCCAGCGCCCCCCAGAAAGCGTTATCGTCGGACACCGGCATTTCTGACGTGCGGGCAAAATCATGCTGGTGGCTGTGAACCCCGCACGGGCCGCTGCAGTGGTGAACGGCGCTCATGCCCACGCGTGCGGCCTGCGGCGGCGCGCTGCGGTAGTGGCCCGGTACTTTCACGACCGGGGACCAGTCGGGCAGAACCGGAATGGCGGGCGGCGCGAGCGGGCCAAAGGTGCCTGCCGCGTAGACGATATCGCCGTTGACCACCGTCAGGACGGACTCGATGCCCTTGATCTCCTCTTCCGGCACGCGGAAGTAGTCTTTGCTGAGTACGGCCAGGTCGGCGAGCTGGCCGACCTTGATCTGCCCCTTCTGATTCTGCTCGCTGGAGAACCACGCGCTGCCCTGGGTCCAGAGCATCAGGGCGGTATCGCGATCCAGACGGGCGCTGTGGTCGTACATCTGCATCCCGCCGACGGTACGGCCGGAGACCAGCCAGTAGAGCGCGGTCCACGGGTTGTAGCTCGCCACGCGGGTGGCGTCGGTGCCTAAGCCCACCGGTACGCCGGTCTCCAGCATTTTCGCCACCGGCGGTGTATGGCGGGTGGCTTCGATACCGTAACGTTCGGCAAAGTACTCGCCCTGGAAGGCCATACGGTGCTGGACGGCAATGCCGCCCCCGAGCGCTTTGATGCGGTCGATGTTGGCCTGGGTGACGGTTTCCGCGTGGTCAAAGAACCAGTGCAGGCCGTTGAACGGAATGTCGCGGTTCACCTTCTCGAAGACGTCCAGCATGCGGTTGATGGATTCGTTATAGGTGGCGTGCAGGCGGAACGGCCAGCGGTGTTCCACCAGATGGCGCACCACGCGCTCCAGCTCGTCCTCCATGCCCGGCGCGAGATCCGGGCGGGGTTCGAGGAAATCTTCAAAATCGGCGGCGGAGAAGACCAGCATCTCGCCCGCGCCGTTATGGCGGAAGAAGTCGCTGCCCTGGCCCGGCGTGAGCATGTCGGTCCATTTCTCAAAGTCCTCCAGCTCGTGGCCCGGACGCTGGGTAAACAGGTTGTAGGCGATGCGGATGGTCATCTGCTTTTTCTCGTGCAGCTCGGCAATCACCTCGTAATCTTCCGGGTAGTTCTGGAAGCCGCCGCCCGCGTCGATGGCGCTGGTCAGCCCCAGACGGTTCAGCTCGCGCATGAACTGACGGGTGGAGTTAACCTGCTGCTCCAGCGGCAGCTTCGGTCCTTTGGCCAGCGTGGCGTAGAGGATCATGGCGTTCGGGCGCGCAATCAGCATCCCGGTTGGGTTGCCGTTGGCGTCACGCTGGATCTCGCCGCCCGGCGGGTTCGGCGTGTCTTTGGTGTAGCCGACCACCTTCAGCGCGGCGCGGTTGAGCAGGGCGCGGTCGTAGAGGTGCAGGATGAAAACCGGGGTGTCCGGGGCGGCGGCGTTGATCTCGTCCAGCGTCGGCATGCGGCGTTCGGCAAACTGGAACTCGGTCCAGCCGCCCACCACGCGTACCCACTGCGGCGACGGCGTGCGCAGAGCCTGCTCTTTCAGCATCCGCAGGGCATCGGCCAGCGACGGCACGCCTTCCCAGCGCAGCTCGAGGTTGTAGTTCAGCCCGCCGCGAATGAGGTGCAGGTGCGAATCGTTCAGCCCGGGGATGGCGGTGTGGCCTTTCAAATCGACCACTTTCGTACCGTCGCAGTGATGTTGCATCACCTCAGCGACGGTACCCACTTCCAGAAATTTTCCATCGCGCACGGCAACGGCTTCCGCGATGGGGTTCTCGCGATCGACGGTATGAAACTGGCCATTAACCAGAATGAGATCGGCTTTACCGAGGGTAACCATAACTGCTCCTGACTGAGAGGGGAATGGTCAGGATTATGGGAACCGGTTTCGGCAAAGATCCAGTTATACAATAGGATAGGTATACCAAAGTATAACTATACCTAAGGTTAACTATACGAAGAGATAATTACGCCCAGGTGCGATAAACCGCAGGATGAGCGTGACTTTATCGCCGTGCGCTCACGGCGATTTCACCCTTAACCACTGGAAAATGCTATGACCTCTTCAAAGCTCGAAGTGTTAACCCCTGCGAACTGCCAGATTATCTTTATCGATCACCAGCCTCAGATGGCGTTTGGCGTGCAGTCTATTGACCGCCAGGTGCTGAAAAATAACACCGTGGCGCTGGCGAAAGCGGCGAAAGTCTTCAATATCCCGACCATCATCACCACCGTAGAGACCGAAAGCTTCTCCGGTAACACCTATCCGGAACTGCTGGACGTGTTCCCGGGCCAGGACATTCTGGAGCGTACCTCCATGAACTCCTGGGACGACCAGAAAGTGCGTGACGCGCTGAAGGCCAACGGCAAGAAGAAAGTCGTGGTAGCAGGTCTGTGGACCGAAGTGTGCAACAACAGCTTTGCCCTGTGCGCGATGCTGGAAGGCGATTATGAAATTTACATGGTGGCGGATGCCTCCGGCGGCACGTCAAAAGAAGCCCACGACTTCGCGATGCAGCGCATGATCCAGGCGGGCGTGATCCCGGTGACCTGGCAGCAGGTCATGCTGGAGTGGCAGCGCGACTGGGCGCGTAAAGAGACCTACACCGCGGTAATGGATATCGTGCGCGAGCACTCCGGCGCGTACGGCATGGGCGTCGATTACGCCTACACCATGGTGCACAAAGCGCCGTCTCGCCAGAAGAGCGAGCACCGCACCTTAGCGCCGGTCCCGGCTCGCTAAGCCCTGTCGGCGGGCTGGCCCCTCATCCGGCTCGCCGCTGCTTTTTTCTCTGGAGTTCACAATGAGTACTGGGCTGATATCCCTTGCGGCAGGCGTGTTGATTGGCCTGATGTATGCCGTGCTGAAGGTGCGCTCCCCCGCGCCGCCCGCTCTGGCGCTGATTGGCCTGCTGGGGATGCTGGCGGGTGAACAGGCGACGCGGCATCTGTTATCCCGCGACAGTGCGCCTGCACAGGTCACCGTTCCGGCAGCACCGCAGACAGGAGCATCGTCATGAAAGCATGGATCATTTCGCTGGTGTGCGGCGTGGTAGCTGGGGTAATTTACGCTCTGCTCGACGTCCATTCGCCGGCACCGCCGGTTGTCGCCCTGCTTGGCCTGTTTGGCATGCTGGTGGGGGAACAGCTCATCCCGGTGGGACGGCGCTTAATGAGTCGCGAACCGCTGACCCTCGCCTGGTTTCGTCACGAATGCGTACCGAAAATCAGCGGCACGGCGCCCCCGGCGCCCGCGAAGGACACGCGCGACGTTTAATGATTTGTGAGAGGAAAGACCGCATGACGCTGCCGTGGCGCATTGCCATCATTGATGACGAACGTTCCGTCCGCAGCGGGTTGAGTAATCTCCTGGAGTCGGAAGGGTATTCGACCGATACGTTTGATTCGGCTGAGGGGTTCCTGAGCCATCCTCTCGCGCTGTCCGGCGCGGCGCTGGTGATCACCGATATCAAGCTGCGAGGCATGAGCGGCCTTGAGTTGTTCGACAAGCTGCGGCTGCTGGCCGTACCACCTCCTCCTGTACTCTTTATCTCCGGTCATGCTGATGAAAATATGCAGCGGTACGCCCTCAGTCTTGGCGCCGCTGCATTTTTGCGTAAGCCGATTAACATCGATATTCTGCTGGATCATATTCAGCGGGAGCTGGCCCGCCGACAATAAGGATCGCGGATGAACGAAAACGAGCAGCCTGCATTCTGGCCCGCCCAGGGAAATCTTCATCAGGGGCGGGTTTTTGTCCTTAAAGAGGATGTGATTTTTACCGTGCTGGCGCAGGAGGGCGGCATCGCCTGGATGAACGCACGTCATCCCCATTCCGGCGGCTCCTTCATCATTGCCACCGCGGTGAGCGACGAAGAGGAAGAGCGGGCCACCCGGCTGCTGAAAAACGAGTTTGCGCTGCGCGACGTGCTCCAGGACAGCTGGGCCATTCGCGCCGTCGCCTCTACCCAGTACCGGGGGCGTTTCGCGCTGGTTTACGCCCCGTTTTCGTTTGAGCTGCTGGCGCGACGCGCGGGCAGGGCGATCTCCGGGATTGCGCGCTTTATCGAGCTGGCGATCCAGATCTGCGCCCCCCTGCGCCAGATGCATCTGCAAAACCTGATCCACGGCGATATCAAACCCGGCAGTATTTTTGTTTATCACGATGCCACCTGCCGTCTGGGCAGCTTTGGTCTCTCCTGCCGTTTTTCCGATGCCTTCTCGCAGACCCGTCTTACCGTTTCAGGCGGTACCCCCGCCTGGATGTCGCCGGAACATACCACCCGCACCCGTCGCCCCGTCGACAGCCGCAGCGATCTCTACAGCCTCGGCATGGTGCTGTATGAACTTCTGACCGGACGCCTGCCGTTTGAACTGGGCGCGGACGATCAGACCAACTGGGCGCACTACCATATTGCCTCGGAGCCGCTGGCCCCGGACGTGATACGCCCGGACGTGCCGGGAATGCTCTCGACCATCCTCCTCAAGCTGCTGGAAAAGCATCCTGATAACCGCTATCAGACGGTGGACGGGCTGATTGCCGACCTGCGACGCTGCCAGTCAACGTTGACCGGTGAGGGCGAGATCGCCCCCTTTACTCCCGGTCAGCAAGATCGCACCCCGGCGATCCATCTGGCGGATTCCCTGTTCGCGACGCATCCGCAGGCGAATGACGTCATTGCCGCGTTTGAGCGGGTCGGGCAGAGCCGGGTGCCAGAGCTGGTGACGATCGGCGGACCGTCAGGGATCGGGAAATCCTCGATCATCGCGACGGCGCTTAAAACGCTGCAACAGCGTACGGTGCTGCTGGCGGTAGGCAAGGTGGACCAGTTTTCGCCGTCACTGCCTTACGGCGTGCTAAGTTCCGCGTTTCGCACCCTGACGTTGCACCTGCTGGGGCTGCCCGCAGACGACGTGGCGAAGTGGAAAATCCGCCTCTCGCGCGCGCTGGAGGGCCACGAGGCGCTCGCTGTCAGTCTTGTGCCTGAACTGGGGCTGCTACTTGAGAGCAAACCGCGCTTCTCGCCGGATACGTTTTCCATTGATGCCCGGGCGCGCTTCAGCCATATGGTGCTGGCGCTGGTCAAAACCTTTGCCTCTCAGGGCTGCCCGCTGGTGCTGGTGCTTGACGATCTTCAGTGGAGCGACGCCGCCAGCCTGCATACGCTCAAATACCTGCTGGTGAACAGCGGGGCAATCCCGCTGCTGGTGGTTGTTGCTCACCGGGATATCTATTCGTTATCCGATGCCACCTTACAAGCGCTGCTGACGAGTCTTCCGGAAGCGGCGCTAAACGCGAGCGAGATTGTCCCTCAGGCGCTGTCCGTGAAAGCGGTAGCGCGCTGGCTGGCGACGCTGTTTCGAACCCGCAGCACGGCGACGTCTGACCTCGCCACGCTGATCCATGAAAAAACCGGGGGCAACCCGCTCTTTGTGCATGAGTTTTTCCGCCGCATTGTCGATGACGGGCTGGTGGTGCATAACAAATATCAGGATAAGTGGCACTACGATCTGCAGGCGATTCGCGCCCGGCATTACACCGAAAACGTCGTCACCCTGGTGCTGGAGCAGCTCGAAGAGTTGCCCGACGAGACGCGTCGCCTGCTGGGGAGTTTTGCCTGCCTCGGCGGCAAGGGCGAGATGGAGATGATATGCCGCGTTGTCGGCATGTCGATGGCGGAAATGCGCTATGCGCTCCATCCGGCGGTCATGGCGCAGCTCATCGTGCTGACGGAAAAAGAGTACGCCTTCACCCACGACAGGGTGCAGGAAGCCGCCTTCGCGCTGCTGGATCCGCATGAGAAAAGCCACCTTCATCTGACCACCGCCAGCCTGCTGGCCGATGCCGCGCGGCAGGCTGCGGGAAACGAACTGCTTTTCCGCGCCGTTCACCATGTTACGGCCGCACTGGACAGCATTCAGCCCGCTCCGCAGCGGCAGATGTTCCGCGAGCTGAGCCTGCTGGCCGCGCGCCGGGCGAAACGCACGGGCGATTATCTTTCGGCACTGAGCTACATCCAGACGGCGAGAGCGCTGGGCAATGCCGGTGTGGTGTCAGACTTTGTGCTGGATATTGAAGAGGCGGGCTGCGAGTTTGCGCTCGGCCATCTGGAGCGGACCCGCGAGCTGTGCGATGCGATCCTGGGCTGCCCCGGCGGGCTGACCGAAAAAGCGCTGGCGGCCAACCTGCTGGTGGAAGTCTATATTCGCCAGTCGGATAGCCGTCTGGCGCTGGAGGCGGCGCTCTGCTGGCTGGGTATTTTTGGTATTCAGATCGGCCGCCATCCGGAAGATGCCGACTGCGATGCTGCCTGGAAAGACTTCTGTAACCGCACGGGCGACGCGCCGCAAAGCCGCTATGCCCAGCTCTCGCGGATGGAAAATCCGGAAACGGAAGCGGTAATGAACCTGCTCTACAGCGCCAGCATTTGCGCCAGCTTCATCTGTCCGCGTCTGCACTTTTTGCTGCTCTGCCGCATGATGCACCTGACCCTCGACCACGGCATCACCGGCGCCTCCACCACGGCGATGGCCTGGTTTGGCGTGTTGATCGGCCACCGCTACGCCGAGTATCGCCTCGGGTTCCAGTACGGCACGCTGGCCCGCGAGCTGGTCAATCGCCACGGCTATGATGCGTATGAAGCGAAAACCCTGCTGCCGCTCGATCAGCTCAGCGTCTGGACCCAGCCGCTGTCGTTCACCATCGAGTGCGCAAAAGCCTGCTTCACCGCGGCGGTGACCCACGGTGATATGACGATGGCCTGCTTCGCGGCCTGCCACCAGGCCATTAACTTCCTCTCTCGGGGCGATCATCTCGACGGGGTGCTGACCAGCATCGATCGCGGCCTGGCCTTTGTGCGGAAAACCCACTTCCAGGACGTTGAGACCATTTTGATGGTTCAGCGTGGCTACGTGGAGTTTTTACGCACGCCGGTGATCGGCACCTGGACCGCCTCGCAGGTGCTGCCGGAGGCGCTGCTGCCTGCTTCGCCAGAGCAGGCTCCGGAACAGACGTCGACCATGCTGTTCTGGTACTGGCTCTATCGCGGTATGGCGCACTTTACCTGCGGCGAATTTGCCGATGCGCAGGCGGATCTTGAGATGGCGGGCTGGTACGCGTGGTCTGCGCCTGGCCATATCCATCTGCTGGATTACCATCTCTACAGCGCCCTGGCGCTTTCCCGCCAGCTAACGCCGGAGACGTTCTCGGCGAATCATCGACGCAGTATTCACGCTCACTACGACAAAATTGCCCTCTGGGCGCGCATTAATCCGGGGACGTTTGCGGATAAAGAAGCGCTGATTTACGCCGAAATCGTGCGTCTGGACGGCATGAACAGCATTGCGCTTGAGCAGTACGAGAAAGCGGTCCGGCTGTCACGCGAGGGCGGCTTTAATCCGATTAACGCCCTGGCGCACGAGCTGGCGGGTCGCTTTGCGCTGTCCTGCGGTTACCCGACCGCGTCAGATGCGCATTTTCGCGGCGCCATTGCTGCCTGGGGCCGTGCCGGGGCACAGGCTAAGGTGCGCCAGCTGGAGCAGGATTTCCCGCATCTGCTGGCCTCCGGACAGGCCAGCGCCTATGACACGGTGGCGTTTGCCCAGAATGAAGTGATCCGCGATCTGCAGAGCGTGATCAAAGCCTCACGCGCCCTGTCGGAAGAGATCAACCTTGAGCGGCTTATCGAAAACCTGATGACGCTGCTGCTCGAACGTGCCGGGGCGCAGCGCGGCCTGCTGCTTCGCGTGAGCGATAACCTGATTCCGGAGATCGAAGCCAGCGCGTGGACCAGCACCGAGGGCGTGCGGGTGCGGATCCTGAAGGACGTACCGGTAGCGACCGACATGCCGCTGTCGGTGCTGGCGGCGGTGATCCGCACCGGACAGGAGATCCGCACCGGTAAACCGGAGGAGTTCCATCCCTTCAGTCAGGATCCCTACCTGGTGACCTCGGGGGCGGCCGTGATGTGCGTTCCGATGTTCAAACAGGCGCGGCTGGTGGGGGTGCTCTATCTGGAAAACCGCCTGATGCCGGAGGTCTTCACCGCCGAGCACTCTCGTGTGGTGAGCCTGCTGGGGGCGCAGGCTGCGGTCTCTCTGGAGACGGCGCGGCTGTACGCCGAACTGCTGGCGGAGAACATCCAGCGCCGACGCGTGGAAAAAGAGCTGCGCGCCAGCCAGAACTCGCTGATGCTGGGTGAGCAGATCAGCCACACCGGTAGCTGGCGCTGGGAGCTGGAGCAGGATCTGATGTTTATGTCCGAAGAGTACGCCCGTATTCTCGGCCTGCCCGAGCAGCAAAAGATGATCTCCATGGCGGAGTTTTTGACCTTCGTCCATGAGGATGATTACGCCCGCATCAGCGCCATCGTCACCCAGAGCGTGCGCGAGGGGCTCTCTATGCGCGCGGAGTTTCGTATTAAGCGTACCGACGGTTCCACGCGCTATATCCTCGGGATTGGCGATCCGGTGGGCGTGGGCAGTGAGGTGAACGAGTATTACGGCATCATTACCGATATCACCAGTCAGCGCGCCGCGGAGGATGCCATGCGGGTGGCGCAGGCGGAACTGGCGCGGGTGTCGCGTGCCACCACGGTCGGTCAGTTAACCTCTTCCATCGCCCACGAGATCAACCAGCCGCTGATGTCGATCGTCTCTAACGCCGGGGCAAGCCTGCGCTGGCTTAACCGTGAACCCGCCCGGCTGGATAAAGTGCGGGAAGGGCTGGAGGAGATCGCCGCGGAAGGTGCCCGGGCGGGGGAGATCATCCGCAGCATTCAGTCCCTGACCCGCAAGCAGGATCCGACCTTCGCGCGTATCGATCTCCACTATCTGATCCACCACATTATTACCCTTTCCCGCAGCGAGCTGGAGCAGCGACACATTAGCGTGGATTATCTGTTAAACGCCGGTGACAGCTTTATCACCGGGGACAGCGTGCAGATCCAGCAGGTGCTGCTGAATCTGGTGATGAACGCCGTTGAGGCCATGGCGGAGGTTAACGATCGCCCCTGCATCATCACCCTCAGCACCGTCAACGCCGACGGGAACGTTATCGTCGAGATCGCCGATACCGGCAGCGGCATTGAGCCCGAGCGGCTGGAGAAGATTTTTGACTCGTTCTATTCCACCAAGGCGCAGGGAATGGGGATGGGGCTGACCATCAGCGCCAGCATCATTGAGCGACACAGAGGAAAACTGAGCGCGCGCCGCCAGGAGCCACACGGCACGGTGTTTGCGTTTGTGTTACCGCTTGCCGGACAGACAGGGGAGTAGTTAATCCGCAGGCTGGCTGTGGGTCAGGCGCTCAACGGCCCTGACCAGCTCCGCCACGGAGCGCACCTGCATTTTTTCCATTACGCGACGGCGATGCACTTTCACCGTGATCTCGCTGACGCCAAGCTCGGCGGCAATTTGCTTGTTCAGCATCCCGCTTATCGCCAGTGTTAACACCTCATGTTCACGTGGCGTAAGGGACATGTGGCGCTGCTTCAGGGCGTAGTGCTCTTTGTTGCGCACGGCGTTGTTTTCCGCCAGCTGGAGCGCAGACTGAATGGCGTCGATCAGCGCGGTGGATTCAACGGGCTTGGTGAGAAATTCGTACGCGCCGCCTTTAATGGCGCGCACCGACATCGGGATAGTGCCGTGGCCGGTGAGAAAAATAATCGGGATGTCGCGCCCGCTGTCCTTGAGGGCGTCCGCTACGTCAAAACCTGAAATGGCGGGCATTTGCATATCGAGGATCACACACGACGGCAGATCCTCAAAACGGTGCTGAAGAAACGCCTCTGCTGATGAAAACCCCATGGCGTCTAAATCCGCCGATTCCAGCAGGCCGAGAACGGACTGCCTGACCGCGTCATCGTCGTCAACCACATACACAATGTGTTCCATTCACTGCCCCGGTGCTGAGTTAACTGTCGAGAAAATATACACGTCCCGTCACGTAAGAGACTGTTTCTACTGGCTTTCATCTTAACACATTAAATATCATTATCATTTAACAATATGATAACCGTATGAAGAGGAAGTATAGCGAACGGTTGTCGACTGGCGTGCCGTTTGCCTGCGCACGTTTCATCATCGTTCTCGCGATCTGTCTCTGAGGACTTTACCCCGTAAAACAGGCTACACTCTGGTTTTGAGCGCGACAAGCTGAGGAAACAACAATGCTCTACACACTGAAAGAAAGCGACAAGGATAAGGCGGAAGGGTCAAACGGCGCGGGCGCTCTGCAGCAAAAACTGCTGGAATCCCGTTCGATTGTGATCTCCGGGGAGATCAACCAGGAGCTGGCGCAGAAGGTGATCACCCAGATGATCCTGCTGCAAAGCGTCAGCAACGATCCGATCAAGCTGTATATCAACAGCCAGGGCGGCCACGTGGAAGCGGGTGACACCATCCACGACTTTATCAAATTCATCCGTCCGGAAGTGCACGTCATCGGTACCGGTTGGGTGGCGAGCGCGGGGATCACCATCTTCCTGGCGGCGAAAAAAGAGCACCGTTATTCCCTGCCTAATACCCGCTTTATGATCCACCAGCCGCTGGGCGGCGTGCGCGGTCAGGCAACGGATATTGAGATCGAAGCGCGCGAGATCATCCGCATGCTGGATCGCGTGAACAAGCTGATTGCTGACGCCACCGGCCAGCCGCTGGAGAAAGTGAAAAAAGACACCGACCGCAACTTCTGGATGTCGCCGGCAGAAGCGCTGGACTACGGGATTGTGGGCAAGCTGATTACCCACTATGACGAACTGAAGCTGGACTAAGTTTTAGCGCCGTATTGCGTCGGGTGACGACAATGCCTTACCCGACCTACGCGAGCTGGTTTGACCCATGACAAGTTCCCCCTCCACCGTCTCCCCTATAATCGCGCCTGTTTCCCCTCTCACTGGTGCTACCCATGGCGTATCAACTGAACCTGAACTGGCCGGAATTTCTCGAAAAATACTGGCAAAAACAACCCGTAGTGCTGAAAAATGCCTTCCCTAATTTTGTCGATCCGATTACCCCGGACGAGCTGGCAGGTCTGGCGATGGAGCCGGAAGTCGACAGCCGTCTGGTGAGCCACGCTAACGGCAAATGGCAGGCCAGTAATGGTCCGTTTGAACACTTTGACGATCTGGGCGAAACGGGCTGGTCGCTGCTGGCGCAGGCGGTGAATCACTGGCATATGCCCGCGGCGGAACTGGTGCGTCCGTTCCGCGTTCTGCCGGACTGGCGACTTGACGATCTGATGATCTCCTTCTCCGTGCCGGGCGGCGGCGTGGGTCCGCATATCGATCAGTACGATGTGTTTATCATTCAGGGGATGGGCAGCCGCCGCTGGCGCGTGGGGGACAAGCTGCCGATGCGTCAGTTCTGCCCGCATCCGGCACTGCTGCATGTCGATCCGTTTGAGCCGATCATCGACGAAGATCTTGCGCCGGGCGATATCCTCTACATTCCACCAGGATTCCCGCACGACGGCTTTACCCACGAAACGGCGCTCAACTACTCCGTCGGCTTCCGCGGGCCGAACGGTCGCGATCTGATCAGCAGCTTCGCCGATTACGCGCTGGAAAACGATCTGGGCGGCGAGCACTATAGCGATCCGGATCTGACCTGTCGTGAACACCCGGGCCGCGTGGAGCAGTACGAGCTCGATCGCATTCGTCAGATGATGATCGAGATGATCAGCAAGCCGGATGATTTCACGAAATGGTTCGGCAGCTTTGTCTCGACGCCGCGCCACGAGCTGGATATTGCCGCCGCCGAGCCACCGTATGTGCCGGAAGAGGTGCTGGATGCGCTTCAGGGCGGCGAAACGCTGTCTCGCCTGAGCGGCCTGCGCGTGCTGAATATTAACGGCAGCTTCTTCATTAACAGCGAACAGCTTGAGACGGTCGATGCGAAGGCCGCGGATGCGCTGTGCCGCTACACCGAACTCGGCCAGGCCGAGCTGGGCGATGCGCTGAAAAACCCGGCGTTTGTTGAAGAGCTCACCGGGCTGATTAACCAGGGGTACTGGTACTTCGACGAGTAGTGCGGCACGGTTTTCTCCCTCTCCCTCTCCCTGTGGGAGAGGGTCGGGGTGAGGGCATCAGGCCGCACTAGCCCTCCTCCATCGCAATCACAATCGCTTCACCCATCTTCTTTAATGCCTCGCGATTTTTGTCCGTCGGCGGCAGCGCCACGTTGATGCGCAGGCAGTTGCGGTACTTCCCTGAAGCGGAAAACAGCGACCCGGCTGCGGCCTGGATCTTCAGCCGACACAGCTGCTTGCTGACGCACACCATATCCACCTTCTCCGGCAGCTCAACCCACAGCAGGAAGCTGCCCTGCGGGCGGGTCACGCAAATCCCTGCCGGAAAATACTGCCGTACCCAGCAGGTATAGGTTTCCATATTCTGCTGATAAATCTGGCGCATACGGCGGACGTGGCGATGGTAATGGCCGTCGCGAATAAACGCCGCCACCGCCATCTGCGTGCCCGGTACGTTAAACCCGCCCGCGGCGTATTTCATGTGCATCACCCGGTCGTAATAGCGTCCCGGCACAATCCAGCCCACGCGCAGACCCGGTGCCACGGTTTTGGTAAACGAGCTGCAGAGGATCACCCGGCCGTCGATATCCATCGAATGAATGGTTCGCGGACGCGGGTACTCCGCCGCCAGCTCGCCGTAGATATCATCTTCAACAATCACAATGTCGTGCCGCTGGGCGAGGGCTAAGACCTGCTTTTTCCGCGCTTCCGGCATGATAAACCCGAGCGGGTTATTGCAGTTGGGCACCAGGATCACCGCTTTGATCGGCCACTGCTCCAGCGCCAGCTCAAGCGCCTCAATGCTGATCCCGGTTTCCGGGTCGGTGGGAATTTCAATCGCCTTGATGTTAAACCCTCGCAACATCTGCATGGTGCCGTGAAACGACGGCGACTCCACCGCCACGATATCCCCCGGTTGACACACCGAGAGCAGGGCAATCGACAGCGCGCCGTGGCAGCCGTTGGTGATGACAATCTCGTTCGCTGCCACGGTGGAGCCGCCGTCCAGCATCAGGCGGGCGATCTGCTCGCGCAGCTCCAGGCGCCCGTCGAGCACGTCATAGCTCAGCATCTCACCCGGATTATGCTGCGCGATGCGGCTCATCTCGCGCCACAGGGGCTTCAGGCTCGGCTGGTTAATGTCCGGCGAACCGCCGCCAAACGAGATCATCTCTTTGTCAGCGCGGGCGTCCAGCAGCATCATCACCTCATCCCACTGGGTGACGTCCACGGGGCGCTGCACCGGGCGCGTCATCGCCGGGACAGGCGGCTGGGCTTTACGCTGCGAAACAAAATAGCCGGAGCGCGGCTGGGGCGTAATCAGCTGGAGGTTTTCAAGGATCTGATAAGCCTGCTGTATGGTGCTGATGCTCACGCCGTGCTCCTGGCTCAGCGTGCGCACCGACGGCAGACGTTCGCCGCTGCGATACAGCCCTTGTTCAATGCGTTCTGCCAGGAGATTGGCCAGATGTTGATAGCGCGTCATGCTGTATCCTTTGTTTTCACCATACAGATTGTAAAACCAGTACAGATTGCCGTAAAAAATGCCACGCAGATACCGTTTTAGCGGATCTGTATGGTAAACAAAAGGTGTTTTTGCATCTGTATTGCGCAGACGGATTTCCAGGATGATAACCCCACTGTCACAGTGAGGAGAGCATCATGGAATTTTTCGAGAACCGTTCTAAAAGACCGTTTATCGTGTTTGTCTGGATCGCGAAAACGCTGCGTAACTGGTATCGCATCAACCGTACCCGCCGCATCCTGAGCCAGATGAGCGATGAGCAGCTCAAAGACGTGGGTTTATCCCGCAATGATATTTAAACCGTAGGCCGGGTCAGGCGCAGCCGCCACCCGGCGATGTTCAACTCAACAGCGCAAGCGTCTGCCGTTTCGGCCTTTCCAGCAACGCCACCGCCTCCTGGTATGTCCGCACGTTGTTGTAGCCCATCACCAGCCCGTAGCGTTTTCCCGACCCGCGGTACCATTCGGAGAGCGCGTTAACCTGCAGCTGCTGTTCCTGCCAGCAGCGCGCCACTTCGCGGTCACAACTTCCTTTGGTCAGAAACGCCACGATATGCATCCCGCCGTCGTTCTGCTCGGTGAAAAACAGATCGCCATACACCTCGCGCAGGGCGGCAATCATCCAGTCGCGGCGGGTCTGATACAGCGCGCGCATCTTTTTCAGGTGACGGAAAAAATGACCTTCGTTGAGAAATGCGGTGAGGATCTTTTGCGTCAGCACCGGCTGGCCGCTGGTGGTGATATCTGCGCAGTCGGTAAACGCCCCGACGGTGCTGGCGGGCATCACCACGTATCCCATGCGCAGCGACGGCATGATGGTTTTGCTGAAGGTGCCCATAAAAATTACCCGGTCGTGCTGGTCGAGGCTTTTCAGCGACGGCAACACCTTGCGGGTGTAATGAAACTCGCCATCGTAATCGTCTTCGATGATCCACGCCTCGTTCTGGCTGGCCCAGTCGAGCAGCTGCTGTTTACGCGGCAGGGAGAGCGTCACCGCCAGCGGGCTCTGGTGCGACGGGGTGACGAGGGCAAAACGGGCGTCGCGATGGTGGCGGAGGAGGTATTCCGTGTCCATGCCGCAGCGATCGACCGGCACCGTGTGCAGACGCGGCACGATCCGCTTCAGGAGCTGCTGGCCCATAAAGTAGCCCGGATCTTCAAACACCACCTTGTCGCTGCGGCTGGCGAGCGTGTCGAGGATCAGGCGCAGGCTGCCGCTGTAGCCGCTGGTGATGAGCACCTGCCCGGCGGTGCAGGACAAGCCACGCGAGATATTGAGATAGCTGGCGATGGCCTGGCGCAGCGGGTACCAGCCCAGAACGGGCGGGTTAAGCATCTCCTCCTGACGCATGGCGCGCGTCGCCTGGCCTGCCAGCAGCAGCCATTTTTTGTACGGAAAGCTGTCGAGGGATGGGATGCCAGGGCGCAGAAACCCTGCCCGCTCGCGCTGGCTGATAAGCGATGCCGGAAGCGTACCGGTAGGCTGTTCCGTTGGGGCAGGACGCTCCGGCAACAGTAAGTCCGGGTTGACCCGCGTGCCGCGCGCGCCCTGGCTAACCAGATACCCTTCGCCCGTCAGAATGGCATACGCCGTTTCGACCGTTTTACGCGCCACCTTCAGCTCTTCGGCCAGCACGCGGATGGCGGGCACTTTGTCGCCCGGCTTGAGCACGCCGCGCGTAATGTTGTCGCGATAGCGGGAGTAGATCTCGTGATAGCCCGGCTTCATGTCCTACCTCATTTCACGCTTTTTGTGTCTTTTTAATATGTCATGAACGGCGTAGATTTGCCTCATCGCATCACCGATGCCGCACAAAAAAAGAGGAAAGACCATGAGCACTCGCGTCAACCACCATAAAGTTACACCTGCCCTCGCTAACGCACTGTCTGCCCTGAGCATGGAGGTGGCGAAAACCTCCATCGACCCGGCGCTGAAGCACCTGATCGACATTCGAGTGTCGCAGCTGAACGGCTGTACCTTCTGTCTGGATATGCATTCGAAAGAGGCCAAAATTGCCGGCGAACGCGAGCTGCGCCTGTACCATCTGGCGGCCTGGCGCGAATCCCCGCTGTTCAGCGCCCGCGAAAAAGCCGCGCTGGCCTTTACCGAAGCGCTGACGCAGATTGGCGTGCATGGCGTGAGCGATGCCCTGTACCGCAGCGTGGCGGAGCACTTCTCGGACGTTGAGATTTCAGAGCTGAACTTCGCCATCGTGGCGATTAACGCCTGGAACCGTCTGGGAATTACCTCCCGCATGGCGCCAGGCTCGCTGGATGCGGCTTACGGGTTGAATAAAGCTAACCTGGAATAATGCCGCGCTCGCGGATCATCGCCACCAGCGCCCGTAACCCTGGCGGGACGTGGCGATGACCAGGATAGTAAAGGCGCAGCCCGGCAAACGGCTGCGTCCAGTCGTTTAACACGCTCACCAGTTCCCCGCTCTCAAGCTCTTCCTGGATATAGAGTTCCGGCAAAAATCCCACGCCTAACCCCGCTTTTACGGCGCGGATCGAAGCGAAAAGGTCGGACGTCGCAAAGCGCGGCGGCATGGCAAGCGCGTACGTTTCCCCCCGACGGGCCAGCTCCCAGCGGTAAATCCCGCCGTGAGCCATACGCATGCCGATCCCCTGATGTTGCAGCAGATCGTCCGGCGTTTGCGGAATGCCGTGACGTGCGAAGTAATCTGGCGTGGCGGTGACGAGCTGGCGGATCTCCCCTGTCAGCGGTACGGCGATCATGTCCTGCGGGATGGACTCTTCGAGGCGGATCCCCGCGTCGTAACCCTCGGCGACGATGTCGATCATGCGTGCTTCACTGACGATCTCCACGCGCATTTTCGGGTAGCGGATCATAAAGTCGATCAGCAGTTGGTCGAGAAAAAGCGAGCCGATATGGTTCGGCACGTTCAGACGCAGCGTTCCGGCAGGTTCCCCGGTGTCGCTGTGGATCTCCTCACCCGCGAGGCGGATTTCCTGCAAGGCCGGCCCCACGCGCGCCACGTAGCGCTGCCCGGCGTCCGTAAGCGCCACGCTGCGGGTGGTGCGGTTAAAGAGGCGAGTCTCAAGGCGGCTCTCCAGCCCGGCGATGGCATTGCTCACCGCCGTCGCGGACATCCCGAGCTCCTGCGCCGCGCCGCGAAAACTGCCGCGCCGCACCACGGCCATCACCACTTCCAGCTCTGTCAGACCTGAACGATGCATAGATTATCCTGAAAATCGAAACAACCCTTGCAGCATAGCGTGGATTATCGCAACGGAGAAGCCGTGCCAGACTGTGCTCACACAGCCTGAGGAGGTTTATATGCACCAGATCGAACAGATTTTTATTAACGGCGAGTTTGTTACCCCGCACGGCACCGAATGGTTTGATTTGTATAACCCGGCGACGGCGCAGGTTATTGGTCAGGTTCGTCTGGCGGATGAGGTTGACGCCGGGCGCGCCATCGCGGCGGCGAAGGCAGCGTTTCCTGCGTGGTCGCAGACTACGAAACAGACGCGTATCGCCGCGCTGAAACGCATGCACGCGGCCATAGCGGCTCGCCATGACGCGCTGCTGGACGCTGTCATCGAGGAGTACGGCGCACCTGCTTCGCGATCGGCGTGGATGGCCCGCTATCCGGCCGAGGTGATTGCCCAGGCCATTGAGGCGCTGGAGGCGTTTGAGTTCGAGACAACCGCGGGGGCCGCGACGGTACAGATGACGCCCCTTGGCGTGGCCGGGCTGATCACGCCGTGGAACAGCGACGCGGGTTTTATCTGCGGCAAGCTGGCGGTCGCGCTGGCGGCAGGCTGTACGGCAGTGATTAAGCCGAGCGAAATGAGCGCCCTGCAAACCCGGATTGTCACCGAAGCGTTGCGCGATGCTGCTTTGCCGCCGGGCGTGTTTAACATTGTCACCGGGCGCGGTGAAACCGTCGGGGACACCATCAGCCGCCATCCGGACGTGGCGAAAATCTCGTTTACCGGCTCGACGAATACCGGCAAGGCCATTCTGCGTAACGCGGCGGAAAGCTTTAAGCGCGTGACGCTGGAGCTGGGCGGTAAATCGCCGACGATCCTGCTGGATGATGTGGACCTGGCACAGGCGATCCCGCTGGTGATTCAGGCCGGGTTTATGAACAGCGGGCAGGCGTGCGTGGCGGGAACGCGCATTCTGGTACCGCAGTCGCGTAAAGCGGAAATCGAAACCGCGCTGGCGCAGGCCGTGGCGGCGGTGAAATCTGGTGACCCGCGCGACAGTGCCACGGACGTCGGCCCGATGGTCAGCGAGAAGCAGTGGCTGCGGGTGCAGGGGTATATTCGTCAGGGGCTCGACGGGGGCGCACGGCTGCTGGCAGGAGGCGAAGGGCGGCCAGCGGGCACGCAGGACGGCTGGTTTGTACGCCCGACGCTGTTTGCTGACGTGAATAATGACATGGTGATTGCCCGCGACGAGATTTTTGGCCCGGTGCTGTGCATCATTCCCTATCAGGACGAAGCGGAGGCTATCGCGATTGCCAATGACACCGAGTACGGCCTGAGCGCGATGGTGCTGGGTGAGGATGTGGACCGCGCCCGCCGCGTGGCGCAGCAGATTGTCTCCGGGCGCGTGCTGGTGAATTCGCTTGCCCATGAGCCGAAAGCGCCGTTTGGCGGGTTTAAGCACTCCGGCGTGGGGCGCGAGATGGGCGAGTGGGGGATTCGGGCGTTTATGGAGCCGAGGTCGATCCTGGGCTAAAACCTGCCCGGTGGCGCTGCGCTTACCGGGCCTACAGGTGCTCGTAGGCCGGATAAGCGCAGCGCCATCCGGCAAAAACACTTCGTCAGTCGCCGAAGTATGAAGTTAATTTTCTCTGCATTCTCTCCTCACTATCACAACGGAGAGACACTTATGATCGCAGTCCTTTTCGAAGCCAAAGCGGAGCCTCATCATCAGGCCCGCTACCTGCAACTCGCCGCCGAACTCAAACCTTTGCTGGCCGACATTGATGGTTTTATTGATATCGAACGCTTTCAGAGTTTGACCACCGACGGCAAAATCCTGTCCCTTTCCTGGTGGCGGGATGAAGAGGCCATCCGTAGCTGGAAGCAAAACGTCTTTCACCAGGCGGCGCAGGCCGAAGGGCGGGGATCCATTTTTGCGTACTATCGCATTCGCGTGGCACAGGTCGTGCGGGAATACAGTTCCGAAAACGGAGGGCAGGCGAATGTATGACGTTCACGTGATTTTCAGCGACAGGCCCGGCGAGCTGGCGCGCTTTGGGCAACTGTTAGGCCGTCACGGCGTGGGGCTGGAGGGGGGCGGCGTATTTGGTACCGATGCCCATTTCCTGGTGGAGGACGGAGAAAAAGCCTGCCGCGTGCTGATGGAGGCCGGATTTACCGTTCAGGCGGTGCGCAAGCCGGTTATCAGAAAACTCAGGCAGGAGCGGCCAGGCGAGTTAGGTGACATCGCGGCGGTGCTGGCGGCACGCGGTGTGTCTATTCTTACCCAGTACAGCGACCATGCGAATCACCTTATTCTGCTGACGGATGATGATAAGCTGGCCGCAGAGATCACCGAACCCTGGGCGCCCCATGTTAAAAACGAACCAGCCTCCTGAGAACAGCGCGGCACTGGAACAGGCCATTGCGGCGGTGGCGGCGGCAATGGCCGATCCCTCGCGCGTGAAGATGCTCTGCGCGCTGATGGACGGGCGGGCGTGGACCGCTACCGAACTCAGCACTGCGGCAGATGTTGCGCCGTCGACCGCCAGCGGGCATCTCGCCCGGCTGGTGGAGGGAAAGTTGATTACATGTTTATCGCAAGGTCGGCACCGCTATTATCGCCTTGCCGGGCACGACGTCGCGGCGCTGGTTGAGCAGATGATGGGGCTCTCCTGGAGCCGCATTACGCCGCCGGAAACGTCTGCGCCAAAAGCCCTGCGTGAAGCCCGCACCTGCTATAACCATCTTGCCGGAACGGTGGCGGTTCAGATCTATGATTTTATGCAGGCGGAAGGCTGGCTGGAGGATGACGGTTCCGCGCTCACCCTGTATGGCCGTGAGCAGTTTCTGAAACTCGGCATTCCATTAAATGCTCATCCCCGTCGCAAGGCCTGCTGCGCCTGCCTCGACTGGAGCGAGCGACGGTTCCATCTTGGGGGAGAAGCGGGTACGGCGTTGCTTACTTATCTGGAGAGTAAAGGCTGGATCCAGCGGGTGATGGGGTACAGGGAGGTGGTGGTGACGGCGTCGGGGAAAAGTGCCATTACCCGACATTTTAGCTTTAGCCGTTAAATTCCGCTGCGGGCTGATGCCCTCACCGCGGCCCTCTCCCACAGGGAGAGGGAGAGCCTCGTTTTCGCAATTCCTGCGCTTTCGTCCCTCGTTTCTTGATACTTACCCTGATAACTATTATCTTGACGGCGTGTGACGAGAGGGACTCCCTATGAGTGAAGAAGAACTGTTTAGCCGCAGGCCGATGGGTATGCGGATGGCGATGATCGTGCGTCAGTGGCGTGCGGTGATCGACGATGCCATTCTCGATACCGGGTTAACCCAGTCGAGCTGGACGGTGATGATGCAGCTTTTTCAACTTGGGGATAACGTCTCAATGAGTGAGCTGGCGGAGGTGCAGGGCATTGAACTGCCGCCGCTGATGCGCACGCTCACACAGCTGGAAAAACAGGGTTACCTGCTGCGCACCACATCGCCTTATGACAAGCGCATCCGGCTTCTGACGCTGACGCCTGAGGGAAAAGCCATTTTAAAAAGGCTTACTCAGGTGATTGAGACCTATCAGGCGCGGGTATCGCAAAATATCGCGCCGGAACATATCGAGATCTTCAGCGCCACCCTGAATCAAATCGCCTGTAATTTGCGGACAATCCGCGAAGAAGACAACAAGACCGAAAAATAATGACCCCTGAACAAAAGTTTGCCCGCTGGGTAAGGGTGAGTATTGCCTCTTTCCTGCTGATGTTTATCTATTTTGTCGTCGCGGATATCTGGATCCCGCTGACGCCGGACTCCACCGTGATGCGCGTGGTGACGCCGGTTTCTCCGCGTGTCTCCGGCTATGTGGCGGCCGTGCATGTGCACAACAACAGCCAGGTGAAGCGGGGCGATCTGCTGTTTGAACTCGACGACACGCCGTTTCGCAATAAAGTGGAAGCGGCGCAAATCGCGCTGGAGCAGGCTCGTCTTTCCAACCAGCAGCTGGACGCGCAGATTGCCGCCGCGCAGGCCAGCCTGAAAACCGCCGTGCTGACCGCGCGTAACGATAAAGTGACCTTCGAACGTTATCAGAAGCTGAGCACGTTACAGAACGTCTCGCAGGCGGATCTGGATAAAGTCCGGACCACCTGGCAGAGCAGCGAGCAGTCCGTCAGCACCATTCAGGCTAATATCCAGAACCTGCGTATTCAGCGCGGCGAGCGGGATGAACACCGCAACGTCACGCTGCAAAAATACCGCAACGCGCTGGATGAGGCGGAGCTGAATCTCGGCTGGACGAAGGTGTATGCTCAGGCAGACGGCACGGTCAGTAACCTGCAGTTAAGCCCCGGTTTTTATGCCTCCTCAGGCGCAGCGGCGCTGGCGCTGGTGAACAACCAGACCGACATCGTGGCCGATTTCCGCGAGAAAAGCCTGCGCCATACCCATCAGGGCACCGATGCCGCGGTGGTGTTTGACGCCTTTCCGGGACGCGTCTTCCGCGCCCACGTGACCAGCAGCGACGCGGGGATCCTCGCGGGTCAGGAGGCGGTGAACGGCCAGCTCTCCGAGCCGGAAACCTCGAACCGCTGGGTGCGTGACGCCCAACGCATGCGCATCCACGTCATGCTGGACGAGGCGCTGCCGAAGCCACTGCCGACCGGCGCGCGGGCGACTGTCCAGCTCTATAACAGTGAAGGGCCGTTTGCGCGCTTCTTCTCCGGGATGCAGATCCATCTGGTGAGCCTGCTGCATTATGTCTATTAATACGCTGGCGCGGGTGTTTACCCCGCACGGTAACATCGTCTACACGGCAAACGACTTTCGCCAGACTTTGCGCATCGTCTTTGCAGGGATGATTGCGCTGAGCATTTCCAGTTTCTACAACACCAGCTACGGCGTGTTTTTTGTGGTCTACCCGATCATGCTGCTCTCGCTGGTGCCGGTCTTCAACCGCCATGTGGCGAAGCAGTTTATCTTCAGTGCATCGCTGAACTGCGTTGAAATGGTGATTATCATCGGCTATCTGTCGCAATGGCCGGTCATCATGACGCTGGTGGTGTTTGCCCTGTACGTCATGCGTTTTCGCTTTATGAGCAAAGGGCCGCTGTTCCTGTTCGGGTCGATGGGCGTGGTGTGCCAGAGCGTGATGCTCAATTTTATGAGCTACCCCACCACCAACTGGCACACGCTGCTGTTTTCCAACATTGAAGCGAGCGTGATGGCGGTGTGCCTGAGCGCGCTGATGAACTATCTCCTGCCGGACGTGGAACCCCGCAAGCCGCCGCCATTGATTGAGAAAGACGATGCCCGCGTGCGCCATGAGTCGCTGCTCTCCGGCACCGTCGCGACGCTGATTTTCGTCGTTTTTCAAATCAGTGACTTAAGCGATTCCCTCTCGGCGCTGATGGCCGGGATTTTGATCCTGTTCCCGATGCACTATCGTGGCGCGGTGATGAGCTCCATCTGGCGCGTGGTCGGCGTAGTATTGGGCTGTCTTTATATCCTGGTTGTCCAGCTCATCCTCTACGACCACAGTAGCCATATGCTGCTCATGATGCCGCTGATTGGCCTTGGGCTGGCGTTTGGCGCACGTCTGCATGTGATGGAGAAAGTAGGCGCAGGCGTAGGATTTTCCAGTATTACCACCATTGGCATTATGTTCGGGCAGAACATGCACCCTGACAGCGACCTGGTGTTCAGCGATCTTTATCGCATCACCTCCGTCACGTTTTCGCTGGTGGCGACGCTGACGATGGTCTTTCTGGTGCATTTGATCCTGAATCGCTTCGAGGCGACGCGCTATATCATCGCGCCGCCTAAAGCGGATTAATGTCCCAGCACGGCAGGCAGCTGCGAGAGTAAAAACAGGATCAGGCCAATCGTCCCGCCCACCAGCGTACCGTTGACGCGGATAAACTGCAGATCTTTGCCGATATTCAGCTCGATCTGGCGGGACATGTCTTTAGCATCCCAGCTTTTCACCGTGTCGCTGATGTGACGGGTCAGGAACGCGGCGAAATCCGGCGCGACGCGATGCGCGGCCTGCTCCAGATGCTCGTTCAGCGACGCCCGCAGGCTGGCATCGTTTGTCAGCGTTTCGCCAAACCACAGCCCGGCGTTGGCGATGCGCTGCTTCACGCGCGAGTCTTCACTTTGCATATCCGCCTTAAGCCACTGGCGCAGATCGGCCCACATTTCCCCCAGATAGCGGTTAAACGCCTCGTCATTTTTCAGGTAATGGTTGATGTTGTCGGCTTTCGCCGCCATTTCCGGATCGTTTTTCAGGTTGTCGATAAGCTTCAGCGTGGCCCGGTCGAACGCCTGACGGATCTGGTGCGTGCGGTCGTGGCTGATATCGTCCAGCAACGTGTTCACCGCATTCGATACCATCTCTGCACTCTGATCGCCCAGCCACTCGGTGGGCAATACCATCGCTTTGCGGGGATGCTCGGTCTTCAGCCAGTGGACGATCTGGTCAGAGATAAATTCCCGCGTGCTGTCGCGCTGAATCAAGGTAATCAGGCGGTTGATGATGGCATCGAGCAGCACCTGGTGGCGGTTGTTTTTGGTCATGCTCTCCAGCATCACGGCGCTGGTTTCGGTGAAATCGACCTTATCGATGGCCTTATGCACCGCGCGTTTGAGCATCCGCTGAATGCGCCCGTCGTCGGTCAACTCAAGGAATCCGCTCATCACCTGCATCAGATGCAGCCCGACGCGCTGGGCGTTGTCAGGCTTGCTGAACCAGGCACCGATCATGTGCGCGGGTTCATAGCGGCGGATTAACGCTACCAGGGACTGGGTGTCCAGAAACTTCTCCTGCACAAACTGGCCAAGATTGTCGCCGATACGGTCTTTATTGCGCGGGATAATCGCCGTATGGCGCGCGATAAACGGAATGGGGACCCGGCGAAACAGCGCAACGACGGCGAACCAGTCCGCCAGTGCGCCGACCATCGCCGCCTCGGCAATCGCCTTTACCCCGCGCACCCAGAAAGTCTGCGGCAGGAACAGGGTGAAGATAAACGCCGCGGCGGCAATCAGCAGCAGCGACAGCGCGAGAAGCTTAGCGCGTTTGAGTTCAGCTATTTTTTCCATGGGTTAAGGATAGAGGGAGACGGGAAGAAAATGCAAAAATCGCCACAGCACCCACCCGCCAAACCCCATCAGCACCACGCCCGCCGTGCGTTCAATCCACCAGAGCGCACGGCTGAGCTTCTGTTGCACCGCTCGCAACCCTATAAGCGATACCAGCGCCAGATCCCACACCAGCACCACCATCACCATCCAGACGCCGCAGGTTGCCTGCTGAAGCAGCGTGACGTCTGGCCCCAGTAACGCCGTCATCAGCGCCAGATAGAACAGCGCGTTCTTCGGATTAAGCAGTGCCGAGCCGAGCCCCAGCAGGATTTGCTTACGCAATGCGGGAAGCCGCTGATGAGTTTCATTCAGCGCCAGCGTCTGCGGTCGGCTGCGCACCAGGTGCGAGCCAATCCACAGCAGGTACAGCGCCCCGGACAGTTCGATTAGCGTAAACAGCCACGTAAACTGGCGCAGGGCGCTCCAGCCGACAATCACCAGAACAATATAGAGCGCATTACCCGCGGCGATGCCGAGGCACAGCCCGGCGCTGCCGCGCAGTCGGTAGCGCGCCGCGTAGCCCACAAGCAAGAAGAAATCCGGACCCGGGCTTAACAGCGCAACAAAATGCGCCAGCGCCAGGGCGAGAAAAGCGGAAGGGAAGAACAGTTCCATAGTGACCTCATAGCCGTAACTGAGATCACCTTACGGTGTTACGTATCCTGATTATTGTCTGATATTGATCGTCCTGTGGCGTACTGGCGCGGCGTAGCGGCGCTATAGCGAACGAAGGTCTTATGGAAATGGCTCTGATCGGCAAACCCACTCTGGTAGCTCACGTCGGCAATATCATCCCCGGCGCGCAGCCGTGCTTTGGCGTATTCCACGCGGGAGATATTAAGGAAGCTGGCTGGCGTCAGCCCGGTGTCCTGCCGGAAGGTACGAATCAGCGTCTCCTTGCGTAGCGAGAAGCGTTGAGCAAGTTCATCAAGCGAAGGCGGTGCAGCCAGATCGGCAAGAAGTGCCTGCTGAATATGCTGGCTGGTTGAACGCAGCGCATCAGGGTTATCCGCACGGTGGGGAAGGGCAGAAAGCAGCCTGTCCACGGATGCAGGCGACATTGTCTCAACAATATCAAGGAAGTGCTTAAAGAACGTAGCGTTACGGATCACCTGGAGCGCCAGAGGACGATCGGTGTCGATATAGAGCATATGGTAGCTGCGCGCTTGCCCGGCGATGGGGTTGCAGCTGTGCGGCGCATAAGCCGGAATCACAATCAGATCCCCGGGATGAAGGATGTACTCCCTGTCATGGCACACGCAGCAGGTCTGGCCTTCCACAATCGCGCCAATAGAGAGTTGGGGATGACAATGACGTTTGTAGGCCTGCGTGCTCTGCCATGTGCTGCGCAGCTCAAGGCCTGAGGCGCGGTGAAAAGTCTGGAGGATGTGTCGGATATCGGTCATGGGAACTCCTTCTGGACATTTTTTATACCACGTCAGGGAACCGTCTGGCAGCGCTTCATTAGGAACCGTCCGGATATACCCAACTTTACGTCCATAGCCAGTCATGTTGACTACCCTTAATACCCTAAGCGGTAAAACATGGAGATTCGATATGGCTTATCAGACAGTAAATCCTGCCACTAACCAGCTCATCAAAGAATACCCCTCACATACCGACGCGGATATTGAAGCGGCCCTGAAGGCGGCTGATGCGCTTTACCATTCTGACTGGGCGAAAGGCGACATCAACCAGCGTCTCCCGGTGTTGCATAAGCTTGCCGACCTGATCGACGAGCGCGTGGACGATCTGGCGAAAATCGCCAGTCAGGAGATGGGTAAGCTCATCGAGCAGAGCCGCGGCGAGGTGAAGCTGTGCGCACAAATCGCGCGCTACTACGCCGACAACGCGAAGCAGTTCCTGGCGCCGGTGAAGTATCCTTCTGAACTTGGGGAGGCGTGGGTGGAGCATCACCCCATCGGTGTACTGATGGCCGTTGAGCCGTGGAACTTCCCGTACTACCAGCTGATGCGCGTTCTGGCGCCGAACCTGGCGGCGGGGAACCCGGTCATCGCCAAACACGCCAGCATTGTACCGCACTGCGCTGAGACCTTTGCCCATCTGGTACGCGAGGCGGGTGCGCCGGAAGGGGCGTGGACCAACCTGTTTATCTCGTCCGATCAGGTGGCGAACATCATCGCTGACGATCGCGTCCAGGGTGCCGCACTGACCGGTTCCGAAAAAGCCGGTAGCGTCGTGGCCGCACAGGCGGCGAAGCACATCAAGAAATCCACGCTGGAATTGGGCGGTAACGACGTCTTCGTGGTGCTGGATGACGCCGACCTCGAAAAAGCGGTGAAGACGGGGGTCAGTGCGCGCCTCAACAACGCCGGGCAGGTCTGTACCGCGGCGAAGCGCTTTATCCTGCATGAAAAGATTGCGGATGCCTTCCTGACTAAATTCACCGAGGCGTTTAAGCAGGTGAAAATCGGCGATCCGCTGGACGAAAGCACCACGCTGGGACCGCTCTCGTCTAAAGATGCGCTGGAAACGCTGACCAAACAGGTTAACGAGGCGGTGAAAAACGGTGCGACGCTGCACTATGGCGGTAAACCTGTTCAGCGTGACGGCAGCTTCTTCGAGCCGACGATTCTGACGAATATCTCTCGCGACAACCCGGCGTATTTCGAGGAGTTCTTCGGTCCGGTGGCCCAGATGTATGTGGTGAAAAACGACGACGAGGCCGTCGCCCTGGCGAACGATTCACACTATGGCCTGGGTGGGGCGGTATTCAGTCAGGATATCGAGCGCGCGAAGAAAATGGCGTCGCGGATTGAGACCGGGATGGTGTACATCAACTGGCTCACCGATACCGCGCCAGAGCTGCCGTTCGGCGGCGTGAAGCGCTCCGGTTATGGACGCGAGCTGTCGGATCTGGGGATCAAAGAGTTTGTGAACCAGAAGCTGGTGGTGGTGCGTAAATAACGTCATCGCCTTTCTTCCCGGGTGGCGCTGCGCTTACCCGGCCTACAAAACCCGTAGGCCCGTGCAAGCGTAGCGCCGCCGGGCGAAACGCGCAATACAGCCTTAGAAGGACACACCACCGCCCACGTATGCGCCGTCAATCAGCGTGTGGCCAGGACGACCGTCTTTGCCATCAACGCTCACGTGGCGGTAACCCACTTTCAGGGTCAGCGGCGTGACAGGCGTCCAGCTTACGCCGCCGTTGGCTTCCACGTAGTTTTTCACGCTGTTGTTCAGGCCTTCAGGCGCAACGTAACCTTCGCCATAGACATGGATGCTGTCAGTCAGCGCAACGTTTACGCCGCCACCAATCGGGAACGCCACGCCGTTATCGCCTTTTTTCGGGCCGATGTAGATCGCCTTCGCGCCTGCGTTCAGCATGACCGGGCCCACTTCCAGGTTGTAGCCTGCGCCTACGCCACCGGTCTGGGTACCGTCATCGGTGTTTTTGAGCCAGTTGCTTTCGGCGTACAGGCCGGATGAGGATTTGCCCATTTCCAGATTGAGGTTAGTAAAGTTTTTACCCTGCTCAACGCTACCGCCCATGGCCAGTGCGGAACCAGAGAGGGCGGTCAGTGCAGAAAGAAGAAGGATATTCAGTTTTTTCATGTTTCGTGCCTCATCATCAAATTAATCTGGAGGCACCATAACAAGCGATGTTTATGACTGCAAATGTGATGCAAGTCGCTGTTTTATGCTGGTTTTGTTAAATTTAATTTATTTAATGTTGCGTTTTTGTTTGATTGAACGGGAGTCAACGCGTGATTTTCAGGCGTTTAGAAGCCGTTTAGTTTTTTGACTAAATATAAACTGAACGAGGACGGGATAGTGACTGGAGGTGTAATAATGGAGTTTCTAGAAATTCCCAAAAATATTTCAAAAATCACATAAAACAACAAAGATTTACACTTATGGTGGTGAAAACACGTCCTCTCGCGCAGGCGCCTTTCCCTGCGATGTCATTTTTCTGACACGTTTGTTCATTACGTTGTTGGCTTCTCTTACTGGATGCTAACAATATGAAAAGAAAAATCATTCCTGTGCTGGTTGGTTGTGCGTTCTCTTTCTCTGGCCTGGCGGCACAGCCCACGGCTGAACGCTATGTCGTCAGCTTTCCTGAAGGCTCACACGTCAACTACAGCGGCGCGTTCGCCAGCGCATTTCCGAACGGACTCCCGGTGGGCATTGGCTCTGGCCTGCTGTTTACGGGTAAGCAGGGCGATGCTCTGACCTTTGCAACCGTGACCGATCGCGGTCCAAACGCCGATGCGCCAAAAATGGGTAAAAATGAAGCCAAAATTTTTGTCACGCCGGATTTCGCGCCGCTGCTGATGACCATCCGCGTGCAGAACGGTAAAGCAGAAGCGACGGATGCCCGCCCGCTGCATGACGATAAAGGCGAGATTAACGGTCTGCCGCTGCAAAGCGGCGTGATTGGATCCACCAATGAGGTGGCGTTTAGCGACACTCTCAAGACGCTGAAGGGTGACAACCGCGGGCTGGATACGGAAGGCATCACGCCGGATGGCAAAGGCGGCTACTGGCTGTGCGACGAGTATGGCCCGTTTCTGATTAACGTCGACAGTAAAGGGAAAATCCTGGCGATCCACGGCCCGCAGGCGGCGGAAGGGGAAAAGTCGATCGCGGGCGGTCTGCCAAACGTTATCAAATGGCGTCAACCGAACCGGGGCTTTGAAGGCCTGACCCGTATGCCGGACGGGCGCATTATCGCCGCGGTACAAAGTACGCTGGATATCGACGGTAAAAGCAAAAAGCAGGCGCTGTTTACGCGTCTCGTGAGCTTCGACCCGGCGACCGGCAAAACAGCGATGTACGGCTACCCTATCGACAGCGCGGCCTACAGCAAAAACAGTGATGCCAAAATCGGCGACATCGTGGCGCTTGATGACCAGCATATCCTGCTGATTGAGCAGGGCAGCGATAAAAATGACGGGATGCGTAACCTTATCTACAAGGTGGACCTCAGCAAGGCGAGCGACCTGAGCGCCTTTGACAAGCCGGGCGAGTACCCGGAGTTTGATGATGAGAAAACCCTGAAGCAGCGCGGCATTACCCTTGCGGCAAAAACGCAGGTCGTTGATTTGCGCGCGCTGGGCTGGCAGCAGGAGAAAGCTGAAGGGCTGGCGCTGATCGACAGCAAACGGCTTGCCGTGGCGAACGATAATGACTTTGGCGTGAAGGTGGCGATGCAAAATCCGGTCGAGGGCAAGAAGCTCAAGGATTATCGGGTGAACGCGGAAGGCAAGCTGACGCTGGATGATAAACCGGTTGAAACCACGCTTAGCGTGAAGCCGCTGAAGAAGCCTGAGTCGGATAGTGAGCTGTGGATTGTGACGCTGCCGGAGGCGTTGAAATAAGTTTAGGCACCCCTCACCCCACAGGGGAGAGGGGAAGCAGGGCGGTTATTTTTTCAGATCTGCAAACGCCGCGCGAATCTCTTCCTCCGGCAGCTGTATGCCAATAAATACCATTACGCTACGCGGCGCTTCATCGCCCCACGGGCGATCCCAGTCGGCGCTGTATAAGCGCTGCACGCCCTGGAACAGCAGGCGGTTCGGTTCGCCGTCGATCCACAGCATCCCTTTGTAGCGCAGCAGTTTGTCGGCAAATGACAGCAGGAGGTTCTCCATCACGCGGGAGACCTCGCTGATATCCACCGGGTAATCCAGCTCCACCACAATCGACGTCACGTCGTTTTGCTTGTCTCCCATAAAGTGGAAACGCGGTTTCGTGGTGACGTTCTCTTCCAGCATAAAGCCGTTGGTGTTGAACAGCTGTGAGAGGTCGATATCGCCGTGCGTCACGGTGTAAATCGGCGCGCGGGCGTTAATGCGGGTCAGACGTTCACGCAGTTTCTCGCTGTCACCCGCCACGTCGGTTTTGGTCAGCAGAATGCGGTCGGCGTAACCCACCTGAGACTGGGCGATGGTGAACTGGTTCATCTGATCGTTGGCGTGAACCGCATCGACCAGGGCGATGACGCCGTCCAGCAGGTAGCGCTGGCAAAGAATGTCATGGGAGAAAAAGGTCTGAATAATCGGGCCGGGGTCGGCCATGCCGGTGCATTCAATCACCAGGCGGTCAAAGTCGATTTCACCGCGATCGCGGCTGTCGAGCAGATCCAGCAGGGCGTCTTCCAGCTCGTTTGAGCGGGTACAGCAGATGCAGCCGTTGGTCAGGGTTTTGATCTGCGTGGCGCGATCGCCTATTAATTGATCGTCCACGGAGACTTCGCCGAATTCGTTTTCGATGACGGCGATCCTGAAGCCGTGCTGCTCGTTCAGGATGTGGCGCAGCAGGGTGGTTTTACCGGCGCCGAGGAAACCGGTCAGCAGGGTGACGGCAATCGGGGTCATGTTCTCTCCTTTAGCAGCAGCGGACGCCGCCTTCTCCACTTCCACCGTAGCGTGCTTCCTGACGCTCGCGGAAGAATTCAGTGTAGGTCATGTACGGTTTATCCGGATGGTTGGTCTTCATATGCTCAACGTAGTTGTCATAGTCCGGAATACCAATCAGCATTTTTGCCGCCTGACCGAGGTATTTTTTCGCTTCGCCTAAGTTACCAAACATAATGCATCCTGATAAGACAAAGCCCGGTGGCGCTACGCTTACCGGGCCTACAGTACCGTTGTAGGGCGGGTAAGCGTAGCGCCACCCGCCATTTTTTTTAATGGTGTGAAGAGGTCTTCACGCCGCCTTCCGGCACCGGCACGTACGGCGTTTCTTTATCCGTACGGACTTCGGCGTTACGCACTTTCAGCCAGGTTTTGATACCGTAGAAAATGATGCTGTACACCACCACCAGGAACAGAATGCTCAGACCTGCGTTGGTGTAGTTGTTCACCACGATATGGTTCATGTTGGCAATCTGCTGCGCGGTCAGATCTGCGCCGCCTGCGGCAATCTTCTCTTTGTACTGGTTCGCCATGAAGAAGAAGCCTTCCAGCTGCGGGTTGGTGCTGAACAGCTTCAGGCCCAGCGCCCAGGTAGTGCAGAGCAGCAGCCACAGTGCAGGAATGACGGTCACCCAGATGTATTTAGTGCGTTTCATTTTCACCAGTACGACGGTGCCAAGTACCAGAGCCACAGCGGCCAGCATCTGGTTAGAGATACCGAACAGCGGCCACAGGCTCTTCACGCCGCCGAGTGGATCAACCACGCCCTGATACAGCAGGTAACCCCACAGGCCTACGCAACCCGCAGTGCCGAGCACACCCGCCACCAGAGAGTCGGTTTTCTTCAGGAACGGCACGAAGTTACCCAGCAGGTCCTGCAGCATGAAGCGGCCCGCACGGGTACCGGCATCCAGCGCGGTGAGGATAAACAGCGCTTCAAACAGAATACCGAAGTGGTACCAGAAGCCCATGTCTGCCCACGGCAGCACTTTATGGAACACATGTGCGATACCGACAGCCAGCGTCGGTGCGCCACCTGCGCGGTTCAGCACGGACGGTTCGCCGATGTCTTTCGCGGTCTGCATGATCTGCTCAGGGGAGATCACGAAGCCCCAGGAGCTGACGGTCGCTGCCGCGTGGGCGCTGGCATCCTTCAGCTGTGCCATGATCAGCGCGGTATTTTCGCCGCCCATCTCATGCAGGTTTGGCATGGTGATGCCCAGACCCGCAGGCGGGGTGTTCATTGCGAAGTACAGGCCCGGTTCGATGATAGACGCCGCAACCAGCGCCATGATCGCCACGAAGGATTCCATCAGCATCGCGCCGTAACCGATAAAGCGCGCGTCGGTTTCGTTGGCCATCAGCTTCGGCGTGGTGCCGGAGGAGATCAGCGCGTGGAAGCCAGACACGGCACCACAGGCGATGGTGATAAACAGGAACGGGAACAGCGCGCCTTTCCACAGTGGGCCGGTGCCGTCAATGTACTGAGTCACCGCCGGCATTTTGAGCTCAGGGTTGATGATCACAATCCCGATAGCCAGCCCGACGATAACCCCGATTTTCAGGAAGGTCGCGAGGTAATCACGTGGTGCCAGAATCAGCCATACCGGGAGCAGGGCGGATACAAACGCATAACCAATCAGCGCGAAGGTGATGGTGGTGTCCTTAAAGGTCAGCGCCGGGCCCCAGTACGGGTCATGCGCAATGACGCCGCCAAAGTAGATAGAGGCAACCAGCAGCACGATACCAATCACGGAGACTTCGCCCACGCGCCCCGGGCGCAGGAAGCGCATGTAAATGCCCATGAACAGCGCAATCGGTACGGTAGAGCAGACGGTAAACACGCCCCACGGACTTTCGGCCAGCGCTTTCACGACGATCAGCGCCAGCACCGCGAGGATAATGATCATAATCAGGAAACAACCGAACAGGGCAATGGTGCCCGGCACGCGACCCATCTCTTCTTTGATCATCTCACCCAGCGACGAACCGTTACGGCGTGAGGAGATAAACAGCACCATAAAGTCCTGCACCGCGCCCGCGAGCACCACGCCCGCCAGCAGCCAGAGGGTACCCGGCAGGTAGCCCATCTGCGCGGCCAGTACCGGGCCGACCAGCGGGCCAGCGCCTGCAATGGCGGCAAAGTGGTGACCAAACAGCACGTAGCGGTTGGTTGGCACGTAGTTCAGGCCGTCATTGTTAATGACCGCCGGCGTGGCGCGCGTTGGGTCGAGCTTCATGACCTTCTGCGCGATGTATAAGCTGTAGTAGCGATAAGCCACAAGATAGACGGAAACGGACGCGACGACGATCCACAGGGCGCTGACGTGTTCGCCCCGGCGTAATGCGACAACCGCCAGACAGAAAGCACCGAGGATCCCGAGTAAGGCCCAGGGCACGTGCTTAAGTAGTTTTTTAGTATCCATAGTAAGACCTGGTTTTTTATGTAAAGAAAAAAGGGTCAAGGTTCGTTGTGAGGAGGTATTGAGTAATGCTGGAGCGATCGTGCCAGATCCTCGCGCGTGTAAAGGTGGGTAAATGAATGAGTGGTTGAAAGTGACGGGTGAGCGGTCAAAGGAAGCGGCGAGTGGTTAAGGCTCGCCGCCGCTGGAGGAAATTATGTGATTGAGATCACGTGGTTATCCGGGCTGCGCGCCATCGCCAGATAGTTTTCCAGCGTTTTAACCAGTTTCTCCTTCAGCCAGTTCGGCTCCAGGATTTGAATATTCGGCAGCCAGTAGAACAGCAGCGGCAGGATCTGGTTCTCGTGTGCTGCCCGGCAGCGCAGCGTGATACCGCCACGTTGTTCTTCCAGCAGCTCTTGTTCCGGCAGAAGATCCCGGCGCAGGAAGTAATGTGAAATATTATCTTTAATGAATATTTTCACGGTGAAAGTATCTTCAGACACCCACGGATCGAGGCTTTTTTCCAGGAGCGCGCGGACATTCTCTTCAGGGGTAAAAAGGGTTTTCTGAATATCAAACCAGCGAATCTGACTCAATGAAAAGGATTTAAGCCGACTATTTTCGGTAGCTTGTAAATACCATATATTTTTTTGTTAATGAGTTTATAGGGATTAATCAGGCGGGTTTTACCCTTATAAACGATCTGGCAAACATTATGGTTATTAATAGATTTCTCAATTTTCGCTAAATGACGGCTGATATCACGTTGTACCGTGTGCTCTGCGTCGTTACCAAGGATAAGAATATGATTTTCGTCAACGCGTGTTTCCAGCTTTTGCCAGAATTCCGTATTTCTTTCAGGGAAAAAGTTATCTGCATTCAGGAAGTTAGCCAGTGTGTGATGTAACCCTTGTCCGCCGGGAGATTGTGCGGAATGGATCAGCCGATATAGCCCGTTACCGGTATGTTCAACGATAGGAGAGAGCGCATTTAAATCCCGGTAGACGGTACGCTCGGTAATTTTAAATTTGGTCATTAGCGCACTGCGGTTTACCACACCGTTTAAATGTAGCTCAACCAGAATATCGACCAGACGTTCAGCCGAGCGGCTCCGCGTCGTTTTAGCCATAAGGTAATCCTGTATATTAGGTATGCGCTGAATGAAGCGGGAAGCACTGACCAGAGATGTCAGTATTCAGGCACAGAAAATTTATCTTATGGTTGTATAACGGCGTGATTTAGCGGAAACCTTAGGAGTTTTTGCAGAAAGTGGCGCTGGCCGAAAAAAAGGCCAGCGCGCGGGAGAATTACGCGGTGGCTTCCACCTCCATCATGACCGGGTGGAAACGGCGTTTGAAGTAGATCAGGCCGTGTCCTGCATCACTCAAAATGATATTTTTAATTTCAACAAGATACACCAGATGCGTGCCGATGGTTTGCACCTGGCTTATCTCGCCTTCAAGGCTGGCCAGCGCACCTTTCAGCATCGGCTGCGCCAGCGGACCTTTCTGCCAGCAGGAGAGGGCAAAGCGCTCCTCCATTGTCATACCGGTCATCCCGGCGAAGTGGCGAGCCATGATCTCCTGCTCGTGGTTCAGCACGTTTATGCACAGTCTGCCGTTGCCCTGGAATACCGGGTTCATGGCGCTGTTGGCGTTGATGCACACCATGACCGACGGCGGCGTGTCCGTAACCGAACAGACTGCGGTGGCGGTAATGCCGCAGCGGCCCGCTTCCCCCTCGGTGGTGACGACATTGACTGCGGCCGACAGGCTGGCCATCGCGTCGCGAAAACGCAGGCGTTCTTCTGATTGCATTGAAACCTCCCGCTGCGCTATTTCAGCAGCTTATCCAGCATGTTGATATCGCTGTTGTTGTGCAGGTGCGGCACCGTCCAGCCGTGTTGGTCGTATTCGGACATACAGCGGTCGACCATCGCCATCATTTTGTCCATGTTGCCGGAGCTCTGCGCCTGGCGCAGGCACTGCAGGCGAATTTCATCCTGGCTACCGGAGTAGTTGATCTCATACAGCTCGTGACGGCCGCCAAACTCGCTGCCAATGGCATCCCACATCAGCTTCAAAATCTTGATGCGTTCGACGTGATCCATGCCGTTGGAGCCGCGCACGTATTTCGCCAGATACTGGTCAATCTGTGGGTTATTCAGGTCCCGCGCGCTGGACGGCAGATAGATCAGCCCGCTGGTGACGTTACGTTCGATAATATTCTTAATCTTCGCGTAGGCCATCGGAGCCATCACGCGGTAGGTCTGCAGCGCCGCGTGGTCCGGCAGATACGCGCCATTGACCCACGGCGTGGCTTCAGAGCACATGGAGTCGCTCAGCGCCCAGAACATATTGCGCCAGGCCACCACCTCGCCGAGATCCGCCTGTACGCCGCGGAATTCAAGGGTGCCGGTACACTCCAGCGATTTTTTCAACAGGGCGGTGATGAAGTCGAGCTTCACTGCCAGGCGCACGCATGCCTGTAGCGGATACATCCGCGCAAAGCCACCTTCCATCGTCCAGCGACGACAGCGGTCGAAATCGCGGTAGATCAGCACGTTTTCCCACGGGATCAGCACATGATCCATCACCAGGATCGCGTCGTTCTCATCAAAGCGGCTGGAGAGCGGGTAGTCATACGGGGAGCCGGTTGCGCCAGCCACCATCTCGTAAGAGGCACGGGAGATGAGCTTGACGCCTTCGGCATCCATCGGTGCGACGAACATCAGCGCAAAGTCCGGGTTTTCGCCCATCACCTGCGCGGAGCCGAAGCCGATCATGTTGTAGTGGGTCAGCGCCGAGTTGGTTGCCACCACTTTCGCCCCGCTGACAACGATCCCGGCGTCGGTCTCTTTCTCCAGTTTGATGTAGACGTCTTTCACCTCATCCGCCGGTTTGTGGCGGTCGATAGGTGGGTTAACGATGGCGTGGTTGAAATACAGGCCGGTTTCCTGAATGCGGGTGTACCAGCTGCGGGCGTTCTGCTCGAACTGACCGTAGAAGGCCGGGTTGGCACCGAGCGCGCAGCCGAACGCGGCCTTGTAGTCCGGCGTGCGCCCCATCCAGCCGTAGCTTAGGCGTGACCATTCGGCGATAGCGTCGCGCTGCTGGCGCAGGTCGTCGGCGCTTTTCGCCACGCGGAAGAACTTGTGGGTGTAACCGCCGCTGCCGGTGTCGGTGCCCCAGCACAGCGTGTCCTGCATGTCCGGCTTGTGCAGGGCATCGTACATCTGCGCGATGGAGGCTGCCGCATTGCGGAACGCCGGATGGGTGGTGACGTCTTTGACGCGCTCGCCGTAGATATAAATCTCACGCCCGTCCTGCAGGCTTTTTAAATACTCTTCACCGGTTAACGGACGTTTGGCATCGGCGCGGAAATCTTCAGGCTTCATAGGGACCTCGTATCGGAATAGTGATGTTAAATTTATGTTTTGTTTTTGTTTTTTAATTGAAGCGTGAGAGGGGCGGGACGTGAAGGGACGATTGGGACAACGGCGGGTACTTTTCGGGTGGGATGTGGATTTGTGATCTGTGCGGCTTTTCGGCGGGTGGCGCTGCGCTTACCCGCCCTACGAACCGTGATGCGTTCAGGAAACCGGTACTTTCTGCGCCCGATATGCGCTTGGCGAGCACCCCACTAAGCGGTTAAAAAAGCGGGCGAAATAGGCCGGATCTTTAAACCCCAGCAGCCAGGCAATCTCGCTGACCGCGCTGTCGGAAAAGAGCAGCAGCCGTCTGGCTTCCCGCAGCTGTCGGTCGAAGATCAACCGCTTCGGCGGGCGGTTGGCGAAGCGGCGACAGATATCGGTTAGACGGGATTCGGTCAGGTGCAGTTCGCTGGCGTATTCCGGCACCGTCCAGTGCTGGTGGTAGTGCGTGTCGATCAGTTGGGTAAAGCGCTGGAACAGCTTCAGCTCGCCGCGCATACCGCCTGAAGCGTGATCGTCGAGCTTCGCGTTGCGCAGCAGCAGAGTGAATACGGCCTGCGCCAGCAGAACCAGCGTATGCTCGCGGCCCGGCAGCTGTTCCATGGACTCCCGGGCTATCAGCTGCCAGTAGTGTTTCAGCGCCGCCAGTTCATCAGGCTTGTCGGCCAGCGACAGGCAGATCCCCGGCAGACCAAACGCTTCCCGCGTGCCGGGGTAGAGCACCTCCAGCAGCGGCCAGATCAGATCCTCGCGCACCGTCAGCACGTGCCCGTCGCTGTCGGATTCGGTAATAAACGCGTGCGGCACCGACGGCGGAGTGAGAACGAAAAGCGGGGCCTGCACCGAGTAACGGTGATCGTCGAGCTGGAGTTCAATCTGCCCGGTATCCAGAAAGTGCATCTGAAAATACTGGTCGTGACGATGCGCCTGCATGTCGCGGCCAAAAAAGGCCGCCATGCGTGCGAACGACTGGTAGTGCACATCGTCGGTGCCCAGACTTTCGTCGTACTCCTTGCTGATATCAATGTTGGCGATAGGGCTCTGGCACATGATCGTTCCTCTGTTGATCCCGCTGCGTCATCGGAATGCGCGTCAACACCAGCGCGCCGACCACCAGTAGCCCGGCCACGAACCACAGCCCGGAGCTGAAGCTGCCGGTCGCGTCGCGCAGAATGCCGATCAGCAGCGGGCTAACGGCAGAACCCACGTTGCCGATGGCGTTGATCACCGCCAGTGCCACCGCACGGGACTGCAGGCTAATCACCCGATCTGGCGTGGTCCAGAATATCGCCATGGCGGTAAATGATCCGGTTGAGGCCATGATGATGCCAAGCAGTTGGATCAGGCTGTGATCGGTGGCGGAGGCCAGCATCCATCCCGCCGCCGCGAACAGGTACGGCAGGATGGTGTGCTTTTTTCGCTCTTTCAGCCTGTCGGATCGGCGGCTCCACCAGATCATCCCGAGGATGGTGCAAAACTGCGGGATCGCCGCCAGCAGGCCAATGACGATATTGCTGCTGCCGGTGTTAAAGCTCTGCAGGATCTGCGGCGTCCAGATGTTGATCGCGCTCAGCGTGTTGGTCAGGCAGAAGTAGGCCAGCGTATAGAGCAGCACGGCGGGCGTCAGCACTTCTCGCAGCGTCGAGCGCGGCGTGACGGCGCGGGCAATGGCGACCTCCTGCTCGCGGGCGATCATGGTTTTCAGCGCCTGCTTTTCGTCCTCATCCAGCCAGGTGGCCTGATCCGGCGTGTCGTTAAGGTAGAACCAGGTTACTACCCCGAGCACTACTGACGGCAGCCCTTCCAGCAGGAACAGCCACTGCCAGCCCTTCAGGTTCCACAGCCCGTCCATCGCCAGAATGTACCCGGAGAGGATTGAACCGAGCATCATGGTGACCGGCATGGCGATCATAAACAGCGCGTTGGCGCGGGCGCGGTGATAGGCCGGGAACCACCAGGTGAGATAGACCAGGATCCCCGGCAGGAAACCGGCTTCGGCAATGCCCACCAGCATGCGCAGGACGTAAAGGGTTTCAGGGCTGGTGGCGAACATGGTGCAGGTGGAGGCGATGCCCCACACCACCATGATCCCGGCGATCCAGCGCCGCGCGCCGATCTTCGCCAGCATGATGTTGCTTGGGATCCCGCACAGCACATAGGTGACGTAAAACAGGGTTGCGGCCAGGCCAAACATGGTGGAGGTGAGGCCGAGATCTTTACCCATCGTCAGTCCGGCAAAGCCGATGTTGATGCGGTCGAGAAACGAGAAAACAAACAGGATAAAGAGAAACACGATTAAACGTCGGAACAGCTTGTTAATGGCGCGTTGTTCAACAGCTTTATTATCATGGGTTTGCAGGGTAGAGGTCGTCATGGTGCGCTCCAGATCTTACGTTTAGTAGACGGATTTATTGTTATTAACTGACGTAACCGGTTGTTCGATAAAGCGTGCAGCCAGCGCTTCCGCACCGCGGGCGAGCAGGGTTGTGTCGACGCCGACGGCGACAAACAGCGCGCCGAGGTCGAGATAGCGTTTTGCCAGCGCCTCGTTTGCCATCAGGATGCCGGGGGCTTTGCCCGCGCTCAGGATCTGCGCGATCGCCTGCTCGATAGCGGCCTGGACCTCCGGGTGCTGCGGATTACCGGCAAAGCCCATGTCGGCGCTGAGATCGGCCGGGCCGATAAACACGCCGTCGACGCCTTCCACGTCGAGGATCTGCGGCAGGTTTTTCAGCGCCTCACGGGTTTCGATTTGCACCAGTACGCACATGGCGTCGTTAGCCTGCTGCAGATAGTCCGGAATGCGATTCCAGCGCGACGCTCTTGCCAGCGCGCTGCCGACGCCGCGAATGCCCGCCGGTGGGTAGCGGGTGGCACGTACCGCCAGCCGTGCTTCCTCGGCGTTTTGCACCATCGGCACCAGCAGAGTTTGTGCGCCGACGTCCAGCAGCTGTTTGATCTGCACCGGATCGTTCCACGACGGGCGCACCACCGGCTGGCTCGGATAAGGGGCGATGGCCTGCAATTGGGTTAAGACGGTTTGCACGCTGTTCGGGGCGTGCTCGCCGTCGATCAGCAGCCAGTCGAAGCCTGCCCCGGCCAGCAGTTCGGCGCTGTAGCTGCTGGTGAGCCCCAGCCATAAGCCGATTTGTGGACGGCCCGCTTTCAGCGCCGCTTTGAATGCATTCTGCATGATTGTCTCCTTACACAAAGCGGCAGCTGATGGAGCCCATGTTGCCGTAGTCAACGTGGAAAGTGTCGCCTCTGCTGGCGGGCACCGGGCGGGTAAACGAGCCGCCGAGGATGATCTGCCCCGGCTCAAGCTGCACGTCGTACGGCGCCAGCTTGTTCGCCAGCCACGCCACGCCGTTCGCCGGGTGGTTAAGCACGCCAGCGGCCACGCCGGTCTCTTCGATCACGCCGTTGCGGTAGAGCAGGGCGGAGATCCAGCGCAGATCCAGCGCGTCGGGCTTAATCGGGCGACCGCCGAGGATCACCCCTGCGTTGGCAGCGTTATCGGAGATGGTGTCGAACACCTTGCGCGGGCGCTGGGTTTCCGGGTCAACGTTGTGGCAGCGGGCGTCGATCAGCTCCAGCGCGGGAATGACGTAATCCGTGGCGTTGTAGACGTCGAAGATCGTGCAGTTCGGGCCGCGTAGCGGTTTTGCCAGCACGAACGCCAGCTCTACTTCGATGCGCGGGACGATAAAGCGATCGACGGGGATGTCGCTGCCGTCGTGGAAAAACATGTCGTCCAGCAGCGCGCCGTAGTCCGGCTCGCTGATCTGCGAGCTGGCCTGCATCGCTTTGGAGGTGAGGCCGATCTTGTGACCTTTCAGCACGCGGCCTTCGGCGATTTTCAGGCTTACCCATTCGCGCTGAACGGCGTAGGCGTCGTCAATGGTGATCTCCGGGTAGTCCAGCGAGATCGCGCGGATCTGCTCCCGGGTTTGTTCCGCCTGATGCAGGCGGTGGGCGATCAGGGTATGGGTGTGTTTATCGAGCATGGCGATATCCTGTTGTATTGTTTTCTCCCTCTCCCCGTGGGAGAGGGCCGGGGTGAGGGCATCAGGCCGCTGAGATTTCCCTCACCCTAACCCTCTCCCAAAGGGAGAGGGGACAGATCGAGCGGTATTACTTAAACAACGCGTGCACGTTGTTTTGTTTGTAATTGAGCGTCGGGTGCAGTTCGTCCAGCTCGAACGACAGCGCCAGATAGCGGGCAGCCATCAACGCCGCAAAGTGCGCTTTGATAAGCCCAAACAGCATTTCCCCCACGGCTTCCCGACTTTCCAGGCTGCGCCCGGAACCGATCTTCAGCGTCATATGCACAAAGGCGTAATCCTGCTTACCGTCGGCCATCTGCCAGGTATCCAGCCAGTGGGCGCGGCTGCGGATACCGCCGATCGGGAAGATGCCCGTGGCGGCCAGCGCCTCGTTCACTTTGGCGAACAACCCCGGCAGGTCTGCCTGCTCGCGGATGTTGTCGGTACATTCAGCAATAAAGTGCGGCATGGTGGCTCCTCACGCGGGCAGGGGGAAAACGGCGTTAACCTGGCCGGTGCCGGAGCTGGCGAACAACTCGGTGAGAAACTCCACCTTGCCGTCGTATTTGTCCCAGCCGAGCATGCCCAGCAGCATCACCGTGTCATGCATATTGCCTTCGCCGTAGCAGTAGTCGGCGTATTCCGGCAGCATGCTGCAGAATTCTTTGAACTGCCCCTCGCGCCACAGCTTCACCACGCGCTCGTCCATCTGGCGGTCAAACTCGCGGGTATAGCTGTTCATCCCTTCTTCCGCGCGCTGGTCGTCGATAAAGCGGTGCGACAGTGAGCCGCTGGCGAGCACCGCCACGGTGCCGTCGTATTTTTTGATGGCGCTGACGATGGCCTCACCGAGTTTGCGGCTGTCGGCGAAGTCGTGAACGGTGCAGAACGCCGAGATAGAGACCACTTTGAAGTGTTTATCCGGGTTCATGTAACGCATCGGCACCAGCGTGCCGTACTCCAGCTTCAGGCTCGGGATGTTGTGCGCCTTGGCGCGCACGCCGAGCTTCACCGCCTCGTCGGCAATCAGCTGGCCGAGCGCCGGGTTGCCGTCGTAGTCGTAAGTCATGTCGCGGATAAAGTGCGGCAGTTCGTTGCTGGTGTAGACGCCTGAAAAATGGTCCGCACAGTTGATGTGGTATGCGCTGTTCACCAGCCAGTGGGTATCGAAGACGATGATGGTGTCCACGCCAAGCTCGCGGCAGCGCTTGCCGATCTCTTTATGCCCGTCGATGGCGCCCTGACGGCAGCCGTGGTTTTTCCCCGGCAGCTCGGAGAGATACATTGACGGGACGTGGGTGATTTTTGCCGCTAACGCTAATGTACCCATGATCAGATCCCCCATTTTGGAATCGGATGGTCGCCCATGGAGATGCAGACGTTCTTCATCTCCGCAAACACCTCGAAGCTGTACTCGCCGCCTTCGCGCCCGGTGCCGGAGGCCTTCACGCCGCCAAACGGCTGGCGCAGGTCGCGCACGTTCTGGGTATTGACGAACACCATGCCCGCTTCGATATTGCGCGCCAGGCGCAGCACTTTGCTGACGTCCTGGGTCCAGATGTACGACGCCAGACCGTACTCCACGTCGTTCGCCAGGCGCAGACCTTCCGCTTCATCCTTAAACGGCAGCAGGCAGGCCACCGGCCCGAAGATCTCCTCCTGCGCCACGCGCATGCGGTTGTCGACGTCCGCCAGTACGGTCGGGCGCAGGAAGTTGCCGCCTTTCAGATGTGCAGGCAGGTCGGTCGGTTTGTCCGGGCCGCCCGCCAGCAGGGTCGCGCCCTCTTCAATGCCGAGGCGAATATAGCCAGAGACTTTCTCCCAGTGTGACTTACTGATGAGTGCCCCAATCTGGGTGGTCGGATCGGTCGGGTCGCCCACGCGCAGACGGTTGGCACGCTCCGCAAAGCGTTTGACGAACTCCGGGTAGATGCTCTGCTGGATGAAGATGCGCGAGCCCGCGGTGCAGCGCTCGCCGTTGATGGAGAAGATGGTGAACAGGGCGGCATCCAGCGCGCGCTCGATGTCCGCGTCTTCAAAAATCAGCACCGGGGATTTGCCGCCCAGCTCCATGGAATACTTCTTCAGCCCGGCGTTTTTCATAATATTGCGCCCGGTGGCCGTGCCGCCGGTAAAGGAGACGGCTCGCACGTCGTGATGACGCACCAGCGCATCGCCTGCCGTTGCGCCGTAGCCCTGCACCACGTTGAGTACACCCGCCGGAATGCCCGCCTCCAGCGCCAGCTCGCCCAGACGGTCGGCGGTCAGCGGGGAGAGTTCAGACATTTTCAGTACCGCGGTATTACCCAGCGCCAGGCACGGGGCGACCTTCCAGGTGGCGGTCATGAACGGCACGTTCCACGGTGACACCAGCGCGCAGACGCCCACCGGCTGCACCAGGGTGTAGTTGAGCATTTTGTCGTCAACCGGGTAGGTTTTGCCGTTCATCTGCTGACACACCTCGGCGAAAAACTCGAAGTTGTGCGAGGCGCGCGGGATCAGCACGTTTTTAGTCTGGTGGATCGGCAGGCCGGTGTCGGCGGTCTCCATAGCGGCGATCTCGGGCACGTTCTGATCGATTAGATCGCCCAGACGACGCATCAGCCGCGCGCGTTCCTTCATCGGCAGGTTGGCCCATTTTGGAAACGCCTCTTTCGCGGCGGCTACGGCCTGATGGATTTCGGCTTCACCGCCGGAAGCCACTTCGGCCAGCACCTCGCCGGAGGCCGGATTGGTGGTGTGGAAATAGTCGCTTCCCGCCACGTTTTTGCCGTTGATCCAATGGTTAATTTTTTTCATTTTGCCGTCTCCTCACTCACAATTCGGTTTACCAGGCGTCCTACGCCTTCCACTTCCACCACCACTTCATCCCCCGGCACCACGTCGGACAGCCCCTTCGGCGTGCCGGTGGCAATCATGTCGCCCGGTTGCAGGGTCATAAAATCGCTCAGGTAGGCAATCAGGAACGGGATGCTGAAAATCAGATCCGCCGTCGTGCCAAGCTGTCGCAGTTCGCCGTTAACGAAGGTGCGCAGGGCGAGGTTGTGTGGGTCGGGAATGGCTTCTTTTGGCACGATGTTTGGGGAAATGGGGGTCAGCCCGTCGCGGCTTTTCACCCGCAGGTTTGGGCGGTAGTAGTTCTCGAGATAGTCGCGGATGGCGTAGTCGTTGCAGACCGTGTAGCCCGCAACAACGTCCATCGCCTCGGCTTCACTCACCTTGCGGGCGGTTTTGCCGATGACCACCACCAGCTCCGCTTCGTAGTGCATGTAGTCGATGTTGTTCGGGCGCACCGAGGTCTGGTCGTCACCGTTGAAAGTGTTCGGCGCTTTGATAAACACCAGCGGCTCGGTGGGGGGCTTGAAGTCCAGCTCGCTGGCGTGGTCGGCGTAGTTCAGGCCAAGGGCGAACAGCGTGGCGTGCGGGGGCGTGCGGTGAGCGATAGCGACGTCGCGTTCGTCCACCACCGGGTTTTCCAGCGGTGGAAAACCTTTTGCCAGAATGCGTACCCGGTCTCCAGGGCGGATCTCGACGCGGCTGTGCGGGGTGCCGAGCAATATCGCATCGCCGGGATTAAGGGTCGCGAACTCACTCAGGGCGCTCAGCAGCTGCGCGGCGTTGCGATGCAAATCGGCCGTATTCCAGTGGTCCGCCTCGCGGCCGTTAATCTCGGTGATGAGGGTCAGGTTATCCACGTTATCAACGTTGACCAGCTCGCCCAGCGGGCAGAATCCGTCCCGGCATTTCGCCTTGATCGCCGGGCGGTAGAAGCTCTCTTCCGGCAGACTCACCTCGTTGGCCAGCGCATATCCGGCAATGTACGCCGCCGCGTCTTCCTCGCGCACCTTGCTGGCCGTTTTGCCCACCACCAGCGCGACCGTTGCGCCGCTTAGCACCGTTTCACCCTGCGGGAAGGGAATGGGATCGCCTGCGCGGATCACGGTGTTATGCGGTTTGATAAACCACACTGCCGTTTTCGGCGGCGTGTTGTAGGGGGCTTTTTCAAACGCCTCAGCCCAGGCATCGCGCTGGCTTTGATGATTCAACGCGACGGCAAAAACGGTACCTTTCATTTACCTGCTCCTCACCCCGGCAGTCCGGGTTATGATTTCATTAATATGTTAATGATCTGGTTTTATGCTTTTGCTGTTTATTTCGCAATCAGAAGTGAAAAATTTGTGATATGAATAACAATAAATTTACATATTGGTTTTTATTTTGATTAAAATCAGTGCGTTAACAAAATTGGCGGGTTTCTGTTAGACTTTTTGGCAGAAAACGTATTGTTTATAAAAACATCTTTTATGAATTGTTTACTTGTTAATGAAGGGCGGGGAGAGGCTATGCATGATTCATTAACCATCGCGCTGCTGCAGGCGCGGGAAGCGGCGATGTCGTACTTCCGACCCATTGTGAAGCGACATAACCTGACCGAGCAGCAGTGGCGGATTGTGCGCGTGCTGGCGGAACATCCGTCGATGGATTTTCACGATCTGGCGTTTCGCACCTGCATTTTGCGTCCCAGCCTGACCGGCATTCTGACGCGCATGGAGCGCGACGGCCTGGTGCTGCGCTTAAAGCCAGTGAACGACCAGCGCAAGCTGTACGTGTCGCTGACCAATGCGGGCAATGCGCTGTATGAGCACGCCCAGGCACAGGTGGAAGAGGCATACCAGCAGATTGAGGCGGAATACACGCCGGAGAAGATGAAACAGCTGACGACGCTGCTGGAAGAGTTTATTGAACTCGGAAACCGGCATAACGCAGCGCGGGAAGAAGAGTAAAAACCACAAATTCCAGGATGATTTTCGTAAAGTTTTCCCTTTCCAGGCCGAAAATTCTGTATCTGTCTGAGGAAAGAGAAAACATGTTAAACCGTATCAAGATTGTCACCAGTTTAATGCTGGTTTTAGCTATATTTGGCCTGTTACAACTCACATCCGGTGGTCTTTTCTTCAATGCCCTTAAGCATGACAAAGAGAATTTCACCGTCCTGCAAACCATTCGCCAGCAACAATCCACGCTGAATGCCAGCTGGGTGGCGTTGCTGCAAACCCGTAATACCCTGAACCGCGCGGGTATTCGCTACATGATGGATCAGAGCAATATCGGCAGCGGCGCGACCGTTAACGATCTGATGCAAATCGCGTCCACGTCGCTGAAGCAGGCGGAAAAAAACTGGGCCGCCTACGAGGCCCTGCCGCGCGATCCGCGTCAAAGCGATGCGGATGCCATGGAGATCAAGCGTAACTACGATATCTACCACGGTGCGCTGGCGGAGCTGATTCAGCTGCTGGGTGCGGGCAAAATCAACGCCTTCTTCGATCAGCCGACCCAGAGCTACCAGGATGGTTTTGAGAAGCAGTATGTCAGCTACCTGCAGCAGAACGATAAGCTGTATCAAATGGCGGTTGAAGACAGCAAGAGCTCCTTCAGCCAGGCCATCTGGGTGCTGGTTAGCGTGCTGCTTGCCGTGCTGGTGGTGATCGTGGCCGTCTGGCTGGGTATCAAGCAGGCGCTGATTTCGCCGCTGACGCGCCTCATCGACAATATTCGCCATATCGCCAGCGGCGATCTGGTGAAGCGCATTGAAGTGGAGGGTTCCAACGAGATGGGCGAACTGGCCGATTCTCTGCGTCATATGCAGAGCGAGCTGGTACGGACCGTTGGCGACGTGCGTAATGGCGCGAATGCTATCTACAGCGGCGCGAGCGAAATCGCGATGGGCAATAACGACCTCTCTTCTCGTACAGAACAGCAGGCTGCGTCCCTGGAAGAGACTGCTGCCAGCATGGAGCAGCTGACGGCGACCGTGAAGCAGAACGCCGAAAACGCCCGTCAGGCGAGCCATCTGGCGCTGAGCGCGTCCGAGACCGCGCAGAAAGGCGGTAAAGTGGTGGACAACGTGGTGCAGACCATGCGCGATATCGCCGGTAGTTCGCAGAAGATCGCCGACATTATTAGCGTGATCGACGGGATTGCTTTCCAGACCAACATCCTGGCACTGAACGCGGCGGTAGAAGCGGCGCGCGCAGGCGAGCAGGGCCGTGGTTTTGCGGTGGTGGCAGGTGAAGTGCGTAACCTGGCCCAGCGCAGCGCCCAGGCAGCACGTGAAATCAAGAGCCTGATTGAAGACTCTGTGGGTCGCGTGGAAGTGGGTTCAACGCTGGTAGAAAGCGCCGGTGAAACCATGGGCGAGATCGTGAATGCGGTAACCCGCGTTACGGATATCATGGGCGAAATCGCCTCGGCTTCTGACGAGCAGAGCCGCGGTATCGACCAGGTAGGTCTGGCGGTCGCCGAGATGGATCGCGTGACCCAGCAGAACGCCTCGCTGGTGGAAGAGTCTGCCGCAGCGGCGGCGGCGCTGGAAGAGCAGGCAAGCCGCCTGACCCAGGCTGTCGCGGTGTTCCGCATTCAGCAGGAGCAGATGAAAGCGCGCGAGTTCGCTTCGGCGAAAAGCGTTGCTACCCCGGTGATGTCGCGTAAAGCGGCAACCGCTGATGCGGGGGATAACTGGGAAACGTTCTGATCGTGCGTGTTGTGCCGGGTGGCGGCTTCGCCTTACCCGGCCTACGGGGAGGGGTATGTGCCGGGTGTCGGCTATGCCTTACCCGGCCTACGGTTCAGGATTTTGTAGGCCCGGTCAGCGCAGCGCCACCGGGCGATATCAAAGCGGCAGACGCATGGCGCAGCGGGAGTCAAACGCTAAGCCGTGCGCTGTCTCATCTTCCCTTTTCTGACGCAGTTCAGGCGTGAGTTCAGTGACGTAGTCAAACCCCAGCCGCGCATAGAACGGCGCATTCCACGGTACGTCGCGGAATGTCGTCAACGTCAGCTACGACAGCCCCCCTTCGCGGGCATGGTCAGCCACAGCGTTAATGAGCTGCCGACCAATCCCCTTTCCCTGCCAGTCCAGATGCACCGACAGTTCGACAATAAACAGCGATGTCGCATGCGCCTCAGCGAGGATAAACCCAACGGGATGGTGGTTCGCCAGCGCCAGCCAGCTTAGCCCCCGTTCGGCATAGTTGAGATGCTCTTCAGTTGAAATCACCTCACCCCCGGCAAGCCAGGCGAGAGGGGGGATTTCACGAAAACGCTCGCCCGCCGCGCGTTCAATGGCGGGCAGGGTGGCAGCATCGTTGAAGGTGGTAGGGCGAATGCGAATGTTCATGGCGGGAAGTATAGCCTGACCCGTCGGTATTATTCTGTGCAGACCAGCACCGGCGAGTAAAAATTGCTGATAACCAGTGCATCATGCGGCGTGCGCTCTATCGCCAGGAGCCTTTTTTTCCCCTGGGTCAGGCCCGCGACGTATTTCTCAAATACGCCCGGCGGCATGGCGTCATGGCCAAAACGCTCCACTTTTTGAATAACGATCTCATACAGTTCTCCTTCCACGTGGCGCCATTTAAACATCTCCTGACGGGACACTTCCCAGTGGTTTGGGGCATTCTCCACGTTACCGTTTAGCGTGATGTACCCGGTTTTGTTGGGGTGAAACTGCATGATGACCTCCCCGTCAAACGTGAAATCGTGGCTGTCACGTTTGTCGGAGAAGGTCAGGTATCCATTGCATGCCACCGACAGCACTGGCGTGTAGAAATACCACGCCAGTGCAGCGCCGGTTATCATCAGGTTAAGGGCCAGAATGAGCCAGATTTTTATGTATTTCATATCACCACTCGTAATAGTAAAGCGTACGACAGGCGCTCGCTTTCCCCTGCGTGAGCGAGCATTGGGAGAGCACCAGTCGTCCCTCGTGGCCGTAGAAAAGCGTTCGCTGAATGTGCATGTAGAAAATTGAATTTTCCAGGCACGGAAGGTGACCGTCCTGCTGAAGGGTTTGCGCCAGCGCAGCCGCCCGCTCATGAAACACATCCGCCAGCGGCGTAAAGGTATAGACCGGACAGTTCCCGATATGGGTCAACAGATGAATGTCCTTCTGCCGGGTTTCGGGTTTGATAGCCGTTATCCAGAGGCACAGCGCAACGACCGCCAGCGTAAGCGCGCCCCAGAGCAGCCGCTCCGGTCGGGCGGGTACTGTTTTCACCGTTTCGGCGGCCGGTGTTTCTTCCTCCAGGGCTGTTACCGTGACGTCTGCGCTGAGCATAAAGCCCGTTTTGGGGACGGTGACGATAAACAGCACGTCGGGAAGCAGGCTGGCCAGCATTTTGCGCAAGATGCTGATGTACTGGTTTAACGAATTGTTAGACCCCTGGAGCCCACGCCGATCCCAGACGTCATGCAGGAAGGTCTCCCGCTCGACCACGTTCCCATGATGCTGCACCAGCAGCTTCATAATGCTATTGGCTGTGCAGGTGAGGATCTGCGCATCCTCAGGCGGCACATTGATAAGAGAAACAGAACCGTCCTCGTCGTTGTAGACGATGGCGTCAGCAAGCAGGTATTTCATAAGTTGTTGTAAAACAGACAGAGATAACGAATAAAAAAGAGAAGGTTTACGCCTTGTATGCAGAGCTGGTGGCTATTTTAACGCCATTGTTACCGATAACATTGATCCAGACAGGATTTTGGTCTGTTTAATAAGTCAGCGTGATTATCACGTCATCAATAAATTCCCCTGTACCGCTCAGGGGCTGAGCGGGGACTTCCCCGTAAACGGTGAAGTTCTGGGTGCCGCCAGCGGGATGGGTGACATGCAGCGCATCGCCGCTGTGCAGATCGCCCCAGCTTTGCGTGGCACCCGCATCCTGCCAGAGCCCGTAGCGCAGGCACTGACCCTCATCGTTACACAGCTGCCGCTGATTCCCGATGGCATGGTTGCCGTTGCCCATGCCAAGCGTAAACGCTGTGCCGGCCGGACAGCGCGTGGTAAGGGTTGCGGTGGAACGCGTCGGGCGCAGCGTGGCGGTACTGTTCAGGGTGCCGAAGTTAAGCGGGGTGACGCGTTCTATGTAGCAGCCCTGGCTGATTTCGGCCTGCGCATTGGTACCGCCCTGCACCTGCTCCCCCTCCGCAGAGCCATCCGAGCAGTTTTGCAGTGCATCCTGACGGCTAGCGCTGTGCCAGGCGATGCGCAGATTCATGTTGTAGTTGTAATAGTGGTACGCCGGAAGTTGGTTTTGCCCTGCCGGGACGGTGGCGATAAGCGGAAAGCTCCCGCTGATGTTGGCATTGCTGTCGGCGGTCAGAGTCTGCTGAATGAGCTCCCCGCTGCTGACGGGACCGAGTTCCTGAGCGCGTGCGTCGCCGTTAAGCAGGCGGAAAAGCAGGGTGTACTGTTTACCCTCCGAATCTCCCGGTGAGACCATCTGAAAGGGCGGTGCGTCGATACTGCTCAGACAGACGTTGATATATTCCGTCGTGCCGTTGTTGTCAGCCTGACAGCTAAATTTAACTTCGGTGTTGGTCGACGCGGCATTGCCCGCCACGACATTGCCAAAGTTGATGACGGCAGGTGATGTTATCCAGCATGCGGCGGCCATCGCCTTCACGGACACCGCAAGCAGCAACAAGAACGGTGCTTTTAATGACACTGTTGTTCTCCAATATTCTGTATGGGTGACGCAGTACGGGGGGCCGGAAGCCTGACACGGCACTCACCCTCACCAGTTTTTACCACCAGCTCACCCGGCAGAGGCGGGTCTTCAAGCCAGATAAAACCGTCACGCCCCACAATGGTGGCACCGCGTGGCGTTGAGACAATGCTGCCGAGCGGGAGCGGATTATGGTGGAGGTCCACCAGTCGGGCCTGAACTGTGACGGCGTGATGGACGTTAAAATCGACTTTTACCGCGCCGCCGTTGCCCGGTCTGGCCTGCATGTCGGTGACGGGGGCAATCACGTCGGCAGGCAGATCCAGCGGATTGATGCTGACTTTGCTGGCGTGGTAACGCGGCAGGTCGGTCAGCAGCAGATACCCTTTCTCGTCGGTTTCGCCTGCCGGGCGGTTTTCCAGCATCACCGGCACATGTCCGACACCGTGCGTGGAGACCAGCGCCAGGCTTTGTTGGCTGTAGCGCAGCGTGTGCAGGCTGCCATCCAGCAGCGTCAGGCTACCCTCGGCTGAGGCATAGTTAGCGCCCTGCGCCATCCCGGCGTGCCACTCACCTGCGTGGCCCAGATAGCCCACGTCCGCATAGGTTTCCCGGTGCTCGCCAAAGCCTCGCCCCAGCTGCCATGACCAGCCGCCGACCTGATCGTCCGGCTGATGGCGATAATCCATGCGCGGCATATCGCGGCTGGCCTGAACGGAGAGGGTATCCTCACGCCCTAACGGGATCGAGAGCATCAGCTGAACGTGGCTCGACGCATCCGTAAACGAGCGGGTGTAGCTCAGCGTGGTGGAAATATGTGCCGGCAGCGAGGCGGACCAGGAGGCGTTGAGATAGCGTTGTTTGGTGCCCTGAATGTTTTGCTGTACCCAGCCCGCACCGAAGGTACCTGAATGGGGTATCGACTGGCTGACCCAAACGCTATCGCTGCGTCTGACGGGGAGAGTACCGCTCATGCGGGCGTTATCGGCAAATGTGGCATCGGTACGAACGGTACTGGCAGAGATCCCCGTCCCGCGACCGTTCCATTGCCAGCCAAGGCCCCACTGTTTTCCCTGACCGTAGGGGCTGTCGCTGATGGCGACATGCTGGCTGATAATCCCTGTCCCGGGCGAGATCAGCCAGTCGACCCCTGTCCCGACATTGCGCAGTTTACTCTGCTGCTCCGTGTGCAGCGCCAGCGTCAGCTGGTTATTCACCCCGTAGCGCCACCCTGCGTCGAGCATGGGCGAGGCGGCATAGTCATTTGATCGCAGGGCGTAGTTTTGTCGCATCCAGCCGATATCCAGCGAGCCGCTGCTGAGTCCTTCCGCCAGCATCCCCGGCGCACCGTAGAGATCGAGCTGTACGGTACGACGCTGACCGTTGATGTCGGTAATGACCACCTGGGCCTGCCCGCTTCCGGTAAATGAGGGCAGGGTATCCAGCAGAAAATCGCCCGGCGTGACGCGCTGGCTGCTCTGCTTAAGCCCGTCGATGTACAGATCGACCGTAGAAGGCAGAACCGCCGTGTCGCTGTAACGGCTACGCGGTTCGGTGTTGAGCTGCGGATTGAGCTCAAAATTACGCGCCCAGTGCAGCCCGCCAAAGCGTACCTGTCGGCTCCAGCGGGCGCCCGTGGTGATGTTGTCGCCCAGCGCCAGGCTCGTGAGCGAGTCTGTGTTGTCCCACTGCCAGCGGGTTTCAAGGCGTGTGTGGCGGGGCCGACCTGCGCTGTTTTCCTCACCGGCATGGCTCGAAAAGCTGCTGCTGAACGTTCCGGGAAGCGCCCCGGATGCGGTGAGCGACGTTTGCGCGTTAAGCTGGCGTTTCCCCTCTGCGCCGCTGCCATAAAGCGCGTACCCGAGCGTCAACACGCTAATGGGCTGCGCCTCAGGATAGCGATACTGCGGCGTCGGCCTCCCGACAGACAGATGCTGTTGGCCCTCAAGTGCCTTTGCGTCGGCGGTAATGGAGACCTGCTGAGCATGCAAATCGAGACTGACCTTCAGACCCGGCAGGGACGTCAGCGCGACCGACTCGTTGGCGTTATCCGGGGCGCGAAGCCCCAGTTTTTTGAGGTCGCGGTGGTCCATCCACAGCGCATCACCCACTACCCGGCAGGCCCACAGATCCCCGCGCGGGTCGTGGTTCACGGTGATAGCCAGCCATTGCAGGGTATCGGCGGCGGGTTCAGTCCGGGCTGACAGCATTAGCGGTAGCCAAAACAGGAGCGCGAGAAGCAAGCGGGCGCAGGGGTATCTGGCTGGCATGGTGGTCGTCATTGAGATAGGCGCGCAACGCGCTGAACGTGTGGCGCGAAGTGTGCTTAAGCGTTATAAGCGCGGTCTGTCCCGGCAGAACATAGCCCGCCAGCCCTTTCAACGACCCGACGACCTGACCGGCGGCCGTCAGAACCTGCAGGTGGCTCAGGCGGATATGGCTGTTTCCGGCGTTATAGCAGCGGATCGTTCCCGGGGTGTCCGCCTGTTCGCAGCTCAGGGCATCGCGGCTGACGGGCATATTCTGGTTTCCGGCAATGAAGACAGGAATAGAGTAGCGAAGCAGAAAGTGTATCGCGTTGGGATTGGCCGCACGGGACGTTGCATCCGGTAGCTCATCAATGACCAGCCGGTAACTTTGCTCCTGTTCACGGATCCCTGGCTGCATCACGATTATGCGCACCAGCTGCTGCTGGCCCGGCGCCAGTGAGGTCATCGCCGGGCTGCTGACCACCTCGTCGGTGGCCGTTAATACATCTTTACCGTTTTGCTGGGTCCATTCGTAAACCCGTATCTGCGCATGGATGGCCGCTTTACCGCTGTTAGTGAGGTAGACCGCCGAGGCGCTTTGCCCGCTCTGGAGGTCGAGCGTCACTGGGGCCACCTGAAGCGTGGCGGCCATCGCGTAGCGTGACAGCAGCGCCAGCATCATGAACCACAGAATGAAGCAGGGGAGAAAACGACGCATGATCAATACACCAGATTCAACGTGACATCATCGCTATAGGCGCCAGCCTGCGCGGTCGTCAGGGCACCTGCGTCAATCACGCCATACAGCGTCTCTTGCTGTTCCATGCCGTTGCCGGTGTCGGTGAGTCCATCGGTGCTGGTAATTTGCGTCTGTTTGCCCTCATCGGCAAAAAGTTTCCAGGCAATCTTCTGTGCGCCCGTTTCACCGTTTTCTGGCTTCAGCCAGAAGGTGCCGTTGTCACTGCTATCGTTGCTGGTAGCAGAGAGCGTGAACGGCGTCCCGTTGGTACAGACGATATCGACCTGCGTTTTGGCCTGAATTTCGCTTGATTCGTCCGAGCCGTGGCGCGAGAAATTGAGGTCGTTGGCTTTGAGCGTGCAGGACTTCACCACCTCAAGTGAAACGTGCATCGTCGCGCTTGTGGTGCTGTCTGCGGCGATTGCAGCAGCAGGAAGCAGGAGAACGGAACAACATACAACAACAGGGATAATTCTCATGATCGTATTTCCTGACGTGAATAACAGTGCAATTACAAAGAAGAGGGGAGCGCGTCCAGCAGGCAGAGTTTTTGATGGAATTCCGCCAGGTTCTGGCAGCAAAATTTGTTCATCGCGTTACGTTTGTGGGTGTAGATCGTTTTAGGTGACTTATTAAGGATTTGCGCAATACGTATCGGGCTGAATCCTTTATGGAACAGCATGCAAACCCGCATCTCCTGACAGGTGAGCGTGGCGGTATTCTCGAAAGAGAAGCTTGTGTCGCTAAAACAGTGGCCTAGCTGCGCGAGAGACACATTGTCCGCAACCACTCTGACCCGCGCGTTGTGTAGCCAGGCGTTAATGTCGTTGACCCGGGCCGCGTCCGTCAATAACAGCCAGTTTCCCCCGACGTGCGTATTGAGCAGCAGTGTCTGCAGACGCATAAGCCCTTGTGGATTAACGTTGTTAATCCAGTACACCTCAGGACGGGGTGATACGGCTGTCGACAGGATCGAATTCAGGCCAAGCCATAAAAAAGCGTTGCTGCTCAGAACGATAACCTGATAGCCGGCATTTGCGATGAAAGGCGTCATTTTAGACCCCACAGATAACCCTGGCCGTAATCGGCCGCGCTCGCCCGTGTGTAGAGACATTAAAGTTGTATCCTTTAACCTGAAAAAGACTTTAAAGTTGTAAAGTTTTAAAAAAA